>JADGGF010000025.1 GCA_019690055.1 Micromonosporaceae bacterium | reverse complement strand
GGTGTGGGGGTATGGAATGAGTTGAGGGGGACCGTGTCGGATAGGGCACGACTCGTCGGCCTGTCCGGCTGGATCGCGATTCTGGCGGCGGTGAGCCTGACCGTGCCCGCCGCGCACACCGTGGCCTGGGGTCTGCTCGGCCTGTCGAGTGTCGTGGCCATGATCGCCGGCATCCTCCGTCACCGCCCGCGCCACCGCGGCCCGTGGTTTCTCCTCGTTGGGGCCGTCGCGTGCCTGGCCCTCGGCGACGTCGTCGCCGAGGTGCTCCTCTCCCGCGGGGGGACGCCGTTCCCGTCGGTCGCCGATGTGTCGTACATGATCATGTACCTGCTCATCGCGGCCGGCATGCTCGGGCTGTACCGCGTCGGAGTGGTACGCCGCGACGTCGAGGCGGTCCTCGACGCGCTCACCCTCACCACCGCGGCGGCGCTGCTGTCCTGGGTCCTGCTGATCGACCAGTACGTCACGGACCCCGCGATGAGCGTCCTGGCGAAGGCCATCTCGGTGTCCTATCCGCTCGGCGACCTGGTGGTGCTCGCCACCGGAGCGAGCCTCGTCGTGTCGATGCGCTCCACGGTCGCGTTGCGCCTCCTGGCCGTCGGGGGCATCGGCCTGCTCGGCTCCGACTGCCTGTACGCCTTCATCCAGCTGTATGGCGAGTGGCGGGTCGGTACCCCGGTCGACCTCGGCTGGGTCGCGTTCTACCTCTGCTGGGGTCTGGCCGCCCTGCACCCGTCGATGCGGGAGCTGACCGAGCCCAAGCTGCTGCCCGAGCGCAAGGAGGGCGTGTCGGCCCGCCGGCTGATGCTGCCCTTTCTCTCGAGCCTCGTCGTTCCGGCGGTGCTCGCCGTGGAGGTGGTCACCACCGGGGTGCAGGACGGGGTCGCGATCGCGATCTTCTCGGCGATCCTGTCGACCCTGGTGTTCGTCCGGCTGGCCCGCGTGGCCCGCAGCCAGCGCCGTTCAGTGCTGCGGGAACGGGCCCTGCGCCTGGCCGGGGCGCAGCTGCTGCCGAGCACCGACGTCGGCGACGTGTCGTCGGTGCTGGTCCGGGCGGTTGGCGGGCTGCTGCCGGCCGCCCAGCCGTACCGGGTCGTGTTGGATCTCGCCGAACCGGCCGAGGCGCCGGAGTCCCGTCACGCCGTCGGCCCACCCGACCGTACGGCCGCCGAGGCCGTCGTACCGAACGGCTCGCCGCTCGGTGACACCGGGGACCGGCGGCCCACCCTGGTCTACACAGCCGACCTGCCGCCCACCGTGGCCCGGGATCTGGGCGCCTTCGAGGTCACGCTGCGGTGTGACGTGCCCGGGCAGCGCGGGCAGGTGGCCGGCCAGGTCTACATCGCGGCGGAGGAGCCGTACCTGGTGACCCTGCAGGAGTCCGCCCAGGTGCTCGCCGACCAGGCCGGGCTGACCCTGCAGCGCGTCTGGCTCAACGCGGAGATCGACAAACGTAACAGGGAGGCGTACTTCCGGACCCTGGTGCTCAACGCGGCCGACGTCATCCTGATCCTCGACGCCGACGACCGGATCCGGTACGCGAGCCCGTCTGCGGCGACGCTGTTCCGGTCGGCCGACCTGGTGGGGATGTCGTTGCCGGATCTCGTCGCGGAGGAGAGCGTGCCCGCGGTGAGCGAGCGCCTGGCCCGGATCCGCGCCGGCGAGGGCGACCCGGGCGGACCGGTGTGGCGGGTCGGGCGACCCGAGGGCGAGGCGCTCGTCGAGGCGACCTGCCGGGACCTGCGCGACGAGCCCACCGTGGCCGGTGTCGTGGTCACGCTGCGGGACGTGACCGAGAGCCGGCGCATGCAGGATGAGCTGTACCGCCGGGCGACGACCGACGCGCTCACCGGTCTGCCCAACCAGGACGTCTTCGCCAGCGCCGTCCAGCGGGCGGTCGACGAGTCGCGCCAGGTCGGCGGGCGGGCCGGCGTCGTGGTCGTGGGAATAGATGAGTTCAGACTTGTCAACAATACGATGGGTCACCGGGCGGGTGACGAGCTGCTCGTACGGGTGGGCCAGCGGCTGACCGAGGCGATCCGGGGCGAGGACCCCGTTCGGCGGGCCGACGGTACCGGATGGCTGGTCGCCCGGCTGGGCTCCGACGAGTTCGCGACCTGCCTCGCGGGTGTCCGCGACCAGGCGGAGATCGACCGGGTCGTGACCGCGATGCGGAACTGTTTCAACGAACCGTTCGTGCTCGACCATGGTTCCGTCACCATCCGGGCCAGCGTCGGGGTGGCGATGACCGGCGGCGACTCGGACGCCGCGGAGCTGTTGCGCCAGGCGGACCTCGCCCTGTCGGTGGCCAAGGACGCCGGCCGGAACCGGACCATGCAGTACGAGGACTCCCTGCACGCCCTGGTCTCCGACCGGTTGCAGATGCGCGAGGACCTCGAGCGCGCCGTGGCCACGGGGGCGTTCGTGTTGGAGTTCCAGCCGATCGTGACCCTGCCCTGGCCGGGGAAGCCCGGGACCGGCACGGCCGCCCGCACCGTGGGCTTCGAGGCCCTGATCCGGTGGCAGCACCCGCGGCGGGGGACGATCGGCCCGGGCGAGTTCATCGCGTTGGCGGAGGAGAGCGGCCTCATCGTGCCGCTGGGCAACTGGGTGCTGCACCACGCGATCCGCGCCGCCGCGAGCTGGCACGTCCGGTCTGACCGCGACGGGCGCAGCGACGGTGGCCCCAGTAACAGTCGCCCCAGTGACAGCGGCCCCAGCGACAGCCGCCTCAGTGACGGTGGCCCGTACGTGAGCGTCAACGTCTCCGCCCGACAGCTGCGGACGACCGGATTTCCGGGGCGGATCCTCGACGAGCTCACCGAGTCGGGCCTGCCGCCCGCCCGTCTCGTCCTCGAGATCACCGAGAGCATGCTCGCCCAGGAGATGGAGGTCACCGAGGAGCTGTCCCAACTGCGCGAGCGCGGGGTGCGGGTCGCCATCGACGACTTCGGCACCGGGTTTTCGTCCCTGTCGTACCTGCGGCACATGCCGGCCGACATCCTCAAGCTCGACAAGTCGTTCGCCGAGTCGATCACGAACTCACCCGAACAGCAGGAGATCATCGGCACGGTGACGCAGCTCGCACACAAGCTGCGTCTGGAAGTGGTTGCCGAGGGTATTGAGAACGAGCAGGAGCAGGCGGCACTGGTCGCGTCGGGCTGCACCTTCGGCCAGGGATACGTCGTGTCCCGTCCCATGGGTCATGAGGACGTCCTCCGCTGGCTGCGCGACGAACCCGTCCTCGTCGGCTCGAATCGGCGGGGCCACGAGTAGCGAGATCGGCCCCGAAGGAGACTCATGGCACTCACCGACCTGATCCGGACCCTCGACCCCCGGCTCGCCCAGCTGGAGCAGCTGCGGTCCCAGACGCGCATGTGGGACGCCGTCATCGATGAGCAGGACGGCCGGCGCATCCGCGTCGGCGACGACTGGCTGGTCGACTGGGCGTCCTGCAACTACCTGGGTCTCGACCTGGACGCCGACGTGATCGCCGCGGTGGCCGACCACGTCCGGCGCTGGGGTACCCATCCCGGCTGGTCGCGGATGCTCGGCAGCCCGCGGCAGTACGTCCAGATCGAGGAGCGCCTGGCCGAGCTGCTGGGTGCGCCGGACTGCCTGGTGCTGCCGACGATCAGCCAGATCCACGTCGCGGTGATCCCGGCGCTGGTCCAGCGAGGCACGGTGTTCGTCGAGAGCCTCGCCCACAAGACGGTCTACGACGGGTGCCTGCACGCCCGCGGGCTCGGCGCCACCCTGGAGCGGTTCCGGTCGGGCGACCTGACCCAGCTCGAGGAGCAATTGCGGCGCTCGGCCGTCGGCCCCCGGCTGGTCTGCCTGGACGGGGTCAACAGCATGACCGGCAACCTGCCGGACCTGCCGGCGTATGCGGCGCTGTGCCGGGAGTACGAGGCCGTGCTCTACGTCGACGACGCCCACGGCTTCGGCGTGATCGGCGAGCGCCGGCCGGACGAGTCGTCCCCGTACGGGGCCCGGGGCAACGGGATCGTGCGTCATCTGGGGCTGGGCTACGAGGACCTGGTGCTGGTCGGCGGCTTCTCCAAGGCGTACTCCTCGCTGCTCGCCTTCCTCACCGTGCCCACCTCGGTCAAGAACTACCTCAAGGTCACCGCGCCCACGTACCTCTACTCCGGGCCATCCCCGTTCGCCTCGCTGGCCAGCGTGCTCGCCGGGATGGACGTCAACGAGCGCCGGGGCGAGGACCTGCGGGCCCACCTGTACCGGCTGACCCGGCGCCTGCTCGACCACGTCGACGCGCTCGGCGTGGTCACCCTCAACACCGACGGCACGCCGATCGTCGAGCTGCCCATCGCCCGCGACCGGGATCTGGTGGACGTCGCCGACGTGCTCTGGCGGCGGGGCCTGTTCGTGACCCTGGCCCCCTACCCGGGCGTGCCGCGGGACAACGTGGGCTTCCGCATCCAGGTCACCGCCGCCCACACCGAGGAGCAGCTCGAGCACCTCATGGCCGTGCTCGCCGATCTCGCCGCGGACGGCACGCTGCGCGCACGCGATCGGTAGCGACCGAATACCATGGCCGGGTGAGCCTGCGTCTGTACGACACCATGACCCGATCGGTGCGGGAGTTCGTTCCCCGCGTGCCCGGGACGGTCGGGATCTACCTGTGTGGGCTCACCGTCCAGTCACCCCCGCACATCGGGCACCTTCGGTCCGCGGTCAACTACGACGTGCTGCGGCGGTGGCTGCTGCACGCCGGCTACCAGGTGACGTTCATCCGTAACATTACGGACATCGATGACAAGATCCTGGAGAAGTCGGTCGCCGCCGGCGTGCCCTTCTGGTCGCTCGCCTACGCCAACGAGCGGATCCTGGCCGACCACTACGCCCGGCTGGGGGTGCTGCCCCCGACCTACGAGCCGCGGGCGACGGGGCACGTGCCGGAGATGCACCAGCTCATCGAGAAGCTGATCGAGGACGGTTACGCCTACCCGGCAGCCGACGGCTCGGGCGACGTCTACTTCGATGTCACGAAGTTCGAGGCGTACGGTCAGCTGTCGGGCCAGCGGCCCGACCACATGCAGGCCTCGCCCGACGGCCCCGACCGGGCCAAGCGCGACCCGCGCGACTTCGCGCTGTGGAAGGGCGCGAAGCCCGACGAGCCGGTCGAGGCGCGGTGGCCGTCTCCGTGGGGGCCCGGCCGGCCGGGCTGGCACATCGAGTGCTCGGCCATGTGCTGGCGCTACCTGGGGCCGGAGTTCGACATTCACGGGGGCGGGATGGACCTGGTCTTCCCGCACCACGAGAACGAAGTGGCCCAGTCCCGGGCCGCCGGGCTGCCGTTCGCCCGCTACTGGGTGCATCACGGGCTGTTGAACCTCGGCGGCTCGAAGATGTCCAAAACGGACGGTAACGTCATCGACCTGCCGGCGGTGGAGGCGAGCGGGGTGCGCGCGGTCGAGCTGCGCTACTACCTGGCGGCGCCGCACTACCGGTCGGTGATCGACTTTTCGGATGACGCGCTGCAGGAGGCGGCCGCCGCCTACCGACGGTTGGAGGGGTTCGTGCAGCGGGCGACCGAGCTGGTCGGCGGCGCGTCGCCCGCCCGCAAGGGTCGCAAGCCCGCGCTCAACCCCGCCTTCGTCGCGGCGATGGACGACGACCTGAACACCTCACGGGCCCTCGCCGTGGTGCACGATCTTGTCCGCGAGGGCAACGCGGCGCTGGCCGCGGCGGACAAGGGGGCGGTCTCTCGGATCCTGCCCGAGGTCCGGGCGATGCTGGACGTCCTCGGGCTCGATCCGCTCTCTCCACAGTGGAGCCAGTCGCGCGGGGGCGAGCTGCGGGGCGTCGTCGAGTCGTTGGTGGCGCTGGCGTTGGAGCAGCGCGCGGCCGCCCGGGCCCGCAAGGACTGGGCCGCGGCCGACGCCGTGCGCGACCAGCTCAAGGCTGCGGGCATCGTGGTCGAGGACACGCCGGCCGGTCCACGATGGACGGTCGAGAAGCCCGGAGGGGCGTGAGCCGTGCCGGGTAACTCAGCGCGACGCGGGCGTCGCACCACGGCGAAGAAGGGCGCCACCACCGGCTCCGGGGGCAAGAACCGGGCCCGCCTGGCCGGCCGCGGTCGGACCCTGCCGGCCGAGGAGCGTCCGTGGCACAAGGCCTACACCGGCGACGACGTGCCGGCCGGCACGGCCCGCAAGCAGGAGCGCGAGCGGCGGGCCGCGGCGGCCGCCGGCCGGACACCGAAGGTCGGCACCCGCGGGGCGCCGCTGCGGGCGGCCCGGGCGGCGTCGAGCCGACCGCGGGTCTCGCCCGGTCGCAAAGCGCCCGCGCCCAAGGCGGCGGCTGAGCTGGTCGTGGGTCGCAACCCCGTGCTGGAGGCGCTGCGCACGCACACCCCCACGACCGCGCTCTACGTCGCCCACGGCATCGAGACGGATGAACGCATCACCGAGATCGTGCGCACCGCCACCGACCGGGGCATACCGCTGCTGGAGGTCAGCCGGGCCGAGCTCGACCGGATGACCGGCGGTGTGCTGCACCAGGGCGTGGGCCTGCAGGTGCCGCCGTTCGCCTACGAGCTGTTCGAGGACCTGCTCGCGGCGGCGAGCGAGGCGGCCAGCCCGCTGCTCGTGGCGCTGGACGGGGTCACCGACCCGCGCAACCTCGGTGCGGTGGTGCGGTCGGCGGCCGCCTTCGGCGCGCAGGGGGTGTTCCTGCCCGAGCGGCGCGCCGCCGGGATGACCGCCACCGCCTGGCGTACGTCGGCCGGCGCCGCGGCCCGGCTCCCCATCGCCCAGGTGACGAACCTGACCCGGGCCCTGCAGGCCTGCCAGACGGCCGGCTTCCTCGTGGTCGGACTCGACGCCGACGGCACGACCGATCTCTACGACCTCGACGCCGCGCTCTCGCCGCTCGTGCTGGTGGTCGGGTCCGAGGGCCGGGGCCTGTCCCGCCTGGTCGGCGAGACCTGTGACCTGCGAGTGCGGATCCCCATATCGTCCACAGTCGACTCGCTCAACGCCTCGGTGGCCGCCGCGGTCGCGCTTGCCGAGGTCGCCCGCCGCCGCGCCTCAGCCGAGTAGGCCAACCCGTCCTCCGCCGGCTCGCCGTCCGTCTGTCGCGGTTGCCGACTACATACGCGATATGCATACTGAGTATCTATGAGGCGACGACGGCATTCGTGGAGTTCCGTGGCCACCTTCGGCGCATCCCTTCTTGCGCTGAGTGTGGTGGGGCTCGTCGCGATCGGGGTCCGGCCGGACATTCTGGAGCGGCTCTCCGGCGACCCCGTCCACGAGTGGTGGGGCGGGAACGAGTCGTGGGGTACCGGTCCCGGGATGGAGGCCCCGCCGCCCGGCCCTGGGGACGCCGAGGGGTTCGGGTGGACGGTCGCGACCGGTGGGACGGAGCCGGTCGGCACCGGCCCGCTCTACCGGTACCGGGTCGAAGTCGAGACCGCGATCGGCATCGATGCGAACGAAGTCGCCCGCGTGGTGGACGCGGTCCTGGCCCACCCGCGCGGGTGGCGCAACGAGGGGGTGTCGTTCCAGCGGGTCGACACCGACGCCCCGGTCGAGATGATCATTCGGCTGGCGACACCCGCCACCGTTGACCAACTGTGCGCCCCGCTGGACACCAATGGTCAGGTCTCCTGCCGCAACGGCATCGATGTGGTGCTCAACCAGCGGCGGTGGGAGAACGGCGTCGATGCCTACGCCGGGGACATCGAGAGCTATCGGATCCTGCTGATCAACCACGAGGTCGGGCACGCGCTCGGCCACGCCGAGCACGTGCCGTGTCCCGGGCCCGGTCAGCCGGCGCCCGTGATGATGCCGGTCTACTACGAGGGACTGCAGGGCTGTGCGCCCAACCTCTGGCCGTACTCCGAGGACGGCCGCTACATCGGGTGAAGCCGGGACATACTTACGCGGAGGCCTGCTGGGGGACCGCAGCCGAGTGCGTGCGGCAGAAGTCGCAGGCCGCCTGGGAGTCCCAGCTCTCCTTGTCCACGTCGGACGGGGTGAGCGGAGCGGAGCCCAGATCCTGGCGGATCGCGACGCGCAGCCGCCACAGCGCCTCGGCGTAGGGGTGGTACACGTCGTGGAAGGCCCGGGTGTGCAGCTTCACCCCATCGCGGACCGCCGTCCGGACCGCCCCCAGCCGCCGCAGCACCTGCTCGGCCGGGCCGAGCACCGACGGGTTGCCGACGAGCAGCAGCCGCTCACGGGCCTCGTAGACGCCGGCCTCACCGAAGGCGCGGCGCACCTGGACCGTGAGGTTGTCCGGCGGGTCGTCCGGGTCGGCGAGCTGCCGCAGCCGGCCGAACCCGGCGTCCAGCGCGACGAGGTAGGCGACGTAACTGTCCCGTCGGGCGACGCTGTTGGACCGCTTGCGCTCCTCCCGGCTGCCCAGGGAGTGGGCGAGCACGGTACCGAGCAGGGCGGCGGCGCCACCGGCGATGGTCGCGAGGATGGTCAACCAGTCCACGGTGGACCATCCTCGCATCCGCCCACGCTCGGTGTCCGCCCGCGTCCAGCGACCACGGGCGATGGGTCACTGGTCGGCCGGCGCGTAGAAGTTGGTGGTGGCCGCCACGGCCGCCGCCACGAACTCGTCGCTGGCCCCCGACGCGCGCAGGGCCTCGCCCCACGCCTCGCTGGCCGCGGTGTAGAACCGGTGGGCCTCCTCGCTGACCATCCACGCCTGCTTCTCCTCGTCGGACAGGTCGACGTCGGGGTGCAGCAGGTGCTGGGCGAGGCCCAGGAGCGCGCCGTCCCAGCCCACGCCGACCGCGCCCGGACCGAACTGGTCCCACATCTCGGGCGGCACGGTGGCCGTGTGCAGCAGCTCGAACTGCGTGCCCCCGTCGACCGGGGTCAGCCGCACCTCCACCTCGCTGAAGTTCTCCGGGCTCGGCTCGCCCATCACCCAGCTCACCCGCAGCATCCGCGGTGGCTCGCAGGCGAGGATCTCGCCGCCGGCATTGCCCTCGAACTGGTAGTGCCCGCCCAGCTTCAGCTCACCGCTGATCGGCAGGAACCAGCGGCTGATGCGCTCGGCGGTGGTGAGGGCGTCCCACACCTCCTCGACCTCGGCCCGGTAGACCCGGCGGAGGGTGACCGTACGGCCCTCACCCGCCGGGGTCGTGGCCGTGCCCGTCTGGCGGGTCACCGCGGCCAGATGCTCCATCACGTCCTTCACGCCGTCTCCCTCTGTTCTCCTCGACTCTGTGCCTGGTCTCTTCGGTTCTGTGACTGGCTTTCCGCGCGGCGCTGCCGGGCCACAAGGCGGTGCTCCTGCGCCTGGGCCGGCGTACCGGCGGTCGCTTCCCGTTGCCGGGCCTCGCGCCGACCACGAAACAGCTCGGTCTCCAGGGCATCCATCCGCTGGCTCCAGAACGCCCGGAACCGGTCCAGCCACTGGTCCACTTCGGACAGAGCACCCGGGTTGACGGCGTACAGCCGCCGCGTCCCCTCGGCCCTGACCGTGGCGAACCCGCTCTCGCGCAACACCTTCAGGTGCTGAGACACCGCGGGTTGGGAGATGCCGAACTCGGCGCGGATCGCGTCGGTCACTGCCCCGGCGGTCTGCTCCCCGTCGGCGAGCAGCTCGAGAATCCGCCGCCGCACCGGATCCCCCAACACGTCGAACGCGTGCACGGGCCGACAGTACCGGCCGGCGCTTATATAAGTCAAGGCCTAGATAAGGCGGGACTTGTCGAGGGCCGGGTGGCGATGAAATGGGCGCGGTGAGGCGTGGGCCATGGTCCGGTGGAGCACCGTCGAGGAGGCGATGGTCAGGCAGCTGGTGATGAGTCGACGTGCGCCGTGTCAGCTGTTCACACCGCAGTACGCCGGCTGGCCTGGGGTTCGACGGCCACGATGGGCCTCGGGGTGGAGCCGGTGGTCGGGATTGAACCGACGACCAACCGCTTACAAGGCGGTTGCTCTACCACTGAGCTACACCGGCGGGACCACCGGGACGCGTGCGTCCGCAGTGGCGGGATCAGGGGGACGCGTCCGTCCCCGTTGCCGGGCGCGACGCGTCCGCCCCCGATCGTACGCCCGTCCGCGTCGCGCGTGCCGACGGATTACCCGTCACGAGATCGTCATACTCGCCGGTCTTGGCAGCCGCGAGCGCCGTCGATTACCGTGTGCGCAACCCGCCGACCCCGGCGGCCATCCGTGACGGCCAGCCACGCCGGAACGGATCTTTCACTCGGATCGTCCGGCACGTTCCTGCCGGTGAAAGGTGGTGTTGCTACACCATGGCTACCGTCACGTACGCCAAGGCCAGCCGTATCTACCCGGGGTCCACGCGGCCCGCGGTGAACCAGCTCGACCTGCAGATCGGCAACGGCGAGTTCCTGGTCCTGGTCGGCCCGTCCGGCTGCGGTAAGTCCACCAGCCTGCGGATGCTCGCGGGCCTGGAGGAGATCGACGAGGGCGCGATCTACATCGACGACGTGGACGTCACCAACGTCCCCCCGAAGTCGCGGGACATCGCGATGGTGTTCCAGAACTACGCGCTCTACCCGCACATGACCGTCTACGAGAACATGGCGTTCGCCCTCAAGCTGCGCCGCACGCCCAAGGCGGAGATCGACCGCCGGGTGCGCGAGGCGGCCCGCCTGCTCGACATGGACGAGTCGCTGCTCTCCCGCAAGCCCAAGGCGCTCTCCGGTGGTCAGCGTCAGCGGGTCGCCATGGGCCGCGCGATCGTGCGTGAGCCGCAGGTGTTCCTCATGGACGAGCCGCTGTCCAACCTCGACGCCAAGCTGCGGGTGCAGACCCGGGCCCAGATCGCGGCGCTGCAGAAGCGGCTCGGTGTCACCACGGTCTACGTGACCCACGACCAGGTTGAGGCCATGACCATGGGCGACCGGGTGGCCGTCCTGCTCGACGGTGTGCTCCAGCAGGTCGACACGCCGCGGGCGCTCTACGACACCCCGGCCAACGCCTTCGTCGCCGGCTTCATCGGCTCGCCGGCCATGAACATCCGCACCGTCCGGCTCACCGACTCCGGCGCGGACTTCGGCGGTGTGCTGGTGCCGCTGACCCGGGAGCAGGTCGCCGCGGCCAAGGAGAACGGCAACGGCATGGTCACCGTCGGCTTCCGGCCCGAGCACGCCGACCTCGTGGGCCAGAGCGAGGGCGGCATCCCGGTCGTGGTGGAGCTGGTCGAAGAGCTCGGCTCGGACGCGTACGTGCACGGCCACGCCACGCTCAACGGCACCGGCAGCCAGGAGACGCTGGTCGTGCGGGTGCCCAGCCACGCGGCGCCGCGCATCGGCGACACCGTGTACCTCAAGCCGCGGCCGAACACCCACCACGCGTTCCACCCGGTCACGGGCGTGCGCCTGTAGCCGCCGCCAGCCCCAGCCATTGTCAGGAAGGCGTCCTTCTTGAGCGTTTCCGCCCAGGAAGGACGCCTTCCTGCATGAGGTCGGCCCGGCGAGGTCAGACGCGCAGCACCTCGATGTCGCGGGCGATGAACGGCGCCACCAGCTCGTCGGAGGCGTCCTTGTCGGTGATCAGCGTGGACACCTTCTCGGTCGGGCAGACCCGGGCGAAGGCGTGCTGGCCGAGCTTGGACGAGTCGGCGATGACCACGATGCGCCGGGCCCGCGAGGCGAGCAGGCTGTTCATCGCCGCCTCCCCCTCGTGATGTGAAGCCGCGCCGAGCGTGGCGTCGAACGCGTCGACGCCGAGGAACGCCAGGTCGAGGGTGAGCTCGCGCAGGATGCCGGTGGCGAGTGGGCCGACCAGTTCGTACGACTGCGGCCGGATCACGCCACCGGTGACGACGATCTTCATGCGGGACCGGACCACCAGCTCGTTGGCGATGTTCAACGCGTTGGTGACGACGGTCAGGGATGGTCCGTCCGGACCGCTGCCGGCCAGGTCGGGGCGGGCGGCCAGCGCCCGGGCGACCTCGGTGGTGGTGGTGCCACCCGTGAGGCCCACGACCATGGCCGGCTCGACGAGCGCGGCGGCGGCGGCCCCGATGCGCTGCTTCTCCGGGGCATGCTTGGCCGACTTGTAGCGCAGCGGCAGGTCGTAGGAGACGCCGTTGATCACGGCACCCCCGCGGGTACGCGTGATCATCTGCTGCTGGGCGAGTTGGTCGAAGTCGCGCCGGATCGTCGCCGGCGAGACCATCAGCCGCGCGGCCGCCTCCTCCACGCTGATCCGACCGGTTTCGGTCAGCAGCTCCAGGAGCGCGTTCCACCGCGCATACCGGTCCACGGCCTCCTCCTGCTCGCGGTCCTCGGGTGTGCCGGTCCCGGTCGATCTCCGGGTTCGTGCACAATGATGCGCGAAACCCCACGGGAACGTCGAACCGGGTGCGCAGATGCTGATCGAATCTCCCCAGGCCGGTGGGGGCTCGGGTGCCCTGGGGGCGTGGTTCGCTCGCGCCCGCCGCCGTACCGCCGCGACGACCCCACCGCGGGGTAGGGGATGAGGGTCCGCGGGCGGGTGGTCACGCCGGAGGGCGTGGTCGAGGACGCGGTCGTACTGATTCGCAACGGTCGCATCGATGGCATCACCCCACGCGGGCAGGCGCCGGCACGGGGTGGTCGGACCGTCTCGGGGGCGTGGGTCGTGCCCGGCTTCGTCGACCTTCACGTCCACGGCGGCGGGGGGTACTCGTTCACCACCGGCGATGTGGCGCAGGCACGCGGGGCGATCGCCTTCCACCGCCGGCACGGCACGACCACGATGCTCGCCAGCCTGGTCACCGCCGCGCGGCGTGACCTGTACGACCAGACCGCGAGCCTGGCCCCACTGGTCCACAGTGGAGAGCTGGCCGGCGTGCACCTGGAGGGCCCGTACCTGTCCGCCGCCCGCTGCGGCGCGCACGATCCGGGCCAGCTGCGGGACCCGGACCCCGCCGAGCTGGCCGAGCTCATCGCGCTGGACGCCGTCCGGGTCGTGACGCTCGCCCCGGAGCGGTCCGCCGGCCTGGCCGCCATCGAGCAGCTCCGCGCGCACGGTGTCATCGCCGCGATCGGCCACACCGACGCGACGTACGAGCAGACGCTCGCCGCCGTCGACGCGGGCGCGGGGCTGGCCACCCACCTGTACAACGGGATGCGCACCGTGCACCACCGCGATCCCGGGCCGGTGGTGGCCCTGCTGGAGAGCCCGAGCGTGGTCTGTGAGGTGGTGGCCGACGGCGTGCACCTGCACGACGGCATGCTGCGCCATACCGTGCGGGTGGCCGGGCCCGACCGGGTCGCGTTGATCACCGACGCGATGGCCGCCGCCGGCATGCCCGACGGCGCGTACGAGCTGGGCGGGCTGCCGATCACCGTGACCGACGGCGTGGCCCGGCTCACCGGGTCGGGATCGATCGCCGGCAGCACGACGACGATGGTGGCCGCGTTCCGCCGTACCGTCCGCAGTGGAGTGTCTATTGTGGATGCCGCTCGGATGGCCTCGATGACCCCGGCCGCCGTGCTGGGGCTCGGCGACCAGATTGGTGCGATCGCGCCGGGGCTGCGGGCGGACCTGGTGGTGCTCGACGACGACCTCGCCGTGACGGCCGTCATCCGAGCCGGGAAGCTCGTGACGGAGCCCACTCAGTCGTGAGGCTCCTGGCGGAGCCAGTCCCGACGGAGTGACACGCGTCGGGTTGGCGACTCGACGGGTGGTGTTGCTCGCTTGCGCGGACCGACTAACATACCCTGCCCGATGTGGACGCCCCAACCGCCGTGAGTGTCACCCCGGCGCCGGCGCCACCCCAGGACGAGCATCCCGACGTGACGCACCGCGCCGGCCGCGGCACTGCGCTGCCCGCCGAGGTCGCCCGCGACGCCGCGGCCATTGTGGACGCCGCGCTCGGCGCCCCGGCCGCCCGCGCGGGCGACGGGCTCACCGAGCCGCAGCGAAAGATGCTCGACTTCGAACGGCAGTGGTGGCGGCGCAGCGGGGCCAAGGAGCAGGCGATCCGCGACACCTTCGGCATGACGCCGACCCGCTACTACCAGGCCCTCAACAGCGTGCTGGACCTGCCGGCCGCGATGCAGTACGACGCGGCGCTGGTGCACCGCCTGCAGCGCCTGCGCGAGACGGCCCGGGGTCGCCGCCTGCTCGACTGAACCCGGCCCGGGCTGCGGCGACACCCGGCCTCGGGCCGCGTGGCACTGGATTGAGGAGCGCCGGGAGCGAGGCGACCAGAGCGACAAGGAAGGCCACGCATCAAGGGCACGAGGCCCGTGCGAGCAAGGCGAGCACCAGAATTGCTGAGCAGTGGCTGAGTCGGCAACGACCGTCCACCGAGGGGGTTGGCCGGGACCGTAGCCTGGTCCACATGCCGATTCGCCTGTCGAGGCCGTCGCGGCCCAGTCGCCGGACGGTCGCCCGACGGCTCGTTCCGGCCGCCGTGGTGGTGGCCCTGGTCGCCGGGCTCATCGCGTGGGCGGTGGCGCCCGCGCCGCGCTCCTACACCGCGACCGAGGCGATGCTGACCGTCCTGTCCGGCCCGAGCGGCGACGAGCCCGTCACCCTCGACACGACCTTCTACCTGCCGAAGTCGGCCAGCGCCCAGCACCCGGTGCCGGCGATCCTGCTCGCGCACGGCTTCGGTGGTACGAAGGCCAGCGTCGCCGAGGACGCCGGTGACTTCGCCGATCGCGGGTACGCCGTGCTCACCTATACGGCCCGGGGCATGGGCCGCAGTGGCGGGCTGATCCACCTCAACAGCCCCGACTACGAGATCCGCGACGCGCAGCGGCTGCTCGACTGGCTGGCCGCGCGGCCGGAGGTCCAGCGGGACGGCGCCGGCGACCCGCGCGTCGGGGTGGTCGGCGGCTCGTACGGCGGCGCGCTCGCGCTCATGCTCGCCGGGGCCGACCCGCGGGTCGACGCGATAGTGCCGATGATCACCTGGCACGACCTGGCCGACGCGTTCCTGCCCGAGTCGACCGGGTCCGGTGCGGCGAACGGCGTGTTCAAGCGGCAATGGGCGGGCTTCTTCTTCGGCCGCGCCGCGGCGGTCAGCCTGCCGGGGTCGGATGAGGCGGCCGAGGACGCGGTGGATGCGGGGCCGGGGGACGCTCGACGCTCCGAGGGCGCGGATGATCCGGGGCGCGCTGAGGGCGGGCCGCGAGTCGACCCGGGGTCATCCACCGTGGACACTCTGGGCGAGGCGTCGTGCGGCCCCTTCGCGGTCGAGATCTGCGCCGCCTACCTCGACGTCGCGACCCACGGGCGGGCGAGCCCGGAGACGATCGCCGTGCTGCGGCGATCGAGCCCGGCGCCCACGCTGTCGCGCATCCGCGCGCCGACGCTGCTCATCCAGGGGCAGGCCGACTCGCTGTTCCCGCTGGCCGACGCCGAGGCGAACTACCGGGCCATCGCGGCGACCGGGACGCCGGTCCGGATGGACTGGTTCGCTGGGGGCCATGACGGCGGGGACGGGCCGCGGCGGGACCAGGACCGGGTGCGGTACCTCACGATCCGGTGGCTCGACTACTACGTGAAGCGGACCGGCGAGGATCCCGGAACGGGATTTACCTATTCGAGGATTTCGGGGTTCGACGCGGAGTCCCGCCGGGTGACCACCACGGCGTTTCGCGCCGACACCGTTCCCGGATCGCCGGGCGCGGGCGGGCCGGCGACCGTCCACCTCGACGGGTCGCCCCAGTTCGTGTTCAACCCACCGGGCGGCAACCCGGCCGCGATCAGCACGCTGCCGGGCGCGGGCGCCGGCACGCTCGCCACCGCGCTGGGTCGCTCCGCCCTGGAGATCCCCGGTCAGCACGCGGCCTTCGAGTCGGCGCCGCTGGCAGCGAACACCGACGTCGTGGGGGCGCCGACCGTCCGTCTCCGGGCCGCCTCCCCGACCGGCGAAGCGGTGCTCTTCGTCAAGCTCTACGACGTGGACCCGGACGGTGGGGCGAGCCTGCCCTTCGGGCTCGCCGCCCCGGTGCGGCTGACCGGGCTGCCACCGTCCATCGAGGACGCCGAACCGGTCACGGTGACCCTGCCCGCGATCGTGTACCGGTTCGAGCAGGGGCACCGCCTGCGGCTGGTCGTCGCCACGGCCGACCAGGCGTACGCCGGTCCCAACGACCCGGCCGTCTACACCGTCGCGCTCGTGGACGGCGCCTCCGGCCAGGTCCAGCTGCCGACGCTGGTGGGCGAGCCGATCACCGATCCGGACGTGATCTGGCGCTACCTGCTCGCCGGGCTGGTCGCGGCGGTCGTGCTCGGGCTGCTGACCACCCTGGTCGTGGCCCGGCTGCGCCGTCGCCGCCGGACGGTCGAGGTGGTCGCCGGCGAGGTCACGCTGCCGGACGGCTCGACGCGTGAGCTGGCCGACGTGCCGCTCGTCGTGCGCGGTCTGCGCAAGGAGTACGGCGACTTCGTCGCGGTGGAAAGCGTCGACTTCACCGTCCACCGTGGACAGGTGGTCGGGCTGCTCGGCCCCAACGGCGCGGGCAAGACGACCTCGCTGCGGGTGCTCATGGGCATGACCCGGCCGAGCCGGGGCGAGATCCTGGTCTTCGGCCACCCGCTGCGGCCGGGCGCCGACGTGCTGCGCCGGGTCGGCGCGCTCGTCGAAGGACCCGGATTCCTGCCACATCTGTCCGGTGTGGACAACCTGCGGCTGTACTGGCGCAGCACGGGCCGGCCGTGGGCCGAGGCGCACTTCGAGGAGGCGCTGGAGATCGCCGGTCTCGGCACGGCCGTCCACCGCAAGGTGAAGACCTACAGCCACGGCATGAAGCAGCGGCTGGCCATCGCCCAGGCGATGCTCGGCCTGCCCGAGCTGCTGGTGCTCGACGAACCGACCGACGGGCTCGACCCGCCGCAGATCGCCGAGATGCGCCGCGTACTGCGCACCTACGCCACGAACGGGCGGGCCGTGCTCGTCTCCTCGCACCTGCTGGCCGAGGTCGAGCAGACCTGCACGCACGTCGTGGTCATGCACAAGGGCACCGTGGTGGCCAACGGCCCGGTCGAGGATGTCGTCGGCGACTCGCCGGTGGCCCGTATCGACGTGTCCGATGTCGAGAAGGCCCGGGGAGTGCTCAGTCGGCTGCCGGGCGTCCGCGAGGTCGCCGACGACCACCCGGAGGCTCGGCCACCCGAGCCGGGCGGTCAGGCGGGCCTGCTGGTGGACCTCAACGGGACGCCGCGCACCGAGGTCGTCGCCGCGCTCGTCCGGGCCGGTGTGGGCGTGGACCGGGTGGTGCCGCGGCGGCGCCTGGAGGACGCGTTTCTGGCGCTGGTCGGCGGCGACACCCGGGCGAGTGGGGAGCGATGATGACGACGTCTATTGTGGATCGACCGACGGCCGGTCGGGTGCGCCCGCCGTACTCGCTCGCCACCGAGGTGCGCCGGCAGGCGAGCCGGCCCCGCACCCGGATCGCGCTCGGCTTCATGGTCGTCCTGCCGCTGATCATCCTGCTCGCCTTCGAGTTCGGCGGGGACAGCGAAGAAACGCCGACCGGCGGCGGGGCCTTCACCAGCCTGGTCGACCTGGCCACGACCGGCGGAGTGAACTTCGCCATGTTCACGCTGCTGGTCAGCTCGTCGTTCCTGGTGGTCGTGGTCACCGCGCTCTTCTTCGGGGACGCGGTGGCGAGCGAGGCGAGCTGGGGAACCCTGCGCTATCTGCTGGCGATCCCGGTGCCCCGGGCGCGCCTGCTCGGCGTCAAGTTCGTTGTCGCGCTGTTGTCCCTGGTGCTCGCCCTGGTGCTGCTTGTCGGCACGGCGTTGCTGGCCGGGACGCTGCGCTACGGCTGGGAACCCCTGCGCTCCACGGTGGCTGATGAGCTCGACCCGTGGGCCGGGCTCGTCCGCATCGCCGCCGCGACCGGCTACATCGCCGTGACGCTGCTCGTCGTGGCGACGCTGGCGTTCCTTCTCTCGGTCTCCACCGACGCCCCGCTCGGCGCGGTCGGCGGCGCCGTGCTGCTGCACATCCTGTCCAGCATCCTCGACCAGATCGACGCGCTCGGGGTGGTCCGCGACTTCCTGCCCACTCACTTCAACGACGCGTGGGTCGGCCTGCTCTCCACCCCGATCCAGTGGGACGCGATGATCCGCGGCACGATCTCGGCCCTGGCCTACGCCACGATCTTCGGCACCCTCGCCTTCTGGCGCTTCCTCCGCAAAGACGTCGTCTCCTGAGGCTGGTCTGGGGGGCGAGGGCTACCGGCGGGGCATCCCGGTGGACGGCTCGGCCGCGCGGGCCTGCCGGCCGGACCGGTCGGGCGGTGCTAGCGTGGCGGTCCGTGAGCGGCTGGGATGACACGGGGACGATTCCTCCGGCGCGGGCGCGGAGCCACCGGGCGCACGGCGGGCCCAGGCCGGATACGGAGATCGAGGAGATTCTCGTCGGTGACCGGCGCATGCGGGTCCGACGCCGACGGGCACCGCGGGTGCGCGTCAACCCCTGGATCGTGCTCGCCGTCGTGCTCGGGCTCGCCGTGGCCGGCGTCGGCGCCTACCTCTACTCGACTCGACCCCAGGGCCTGCAGGCCGTCGGGGGCCCGGTGGTCGTGGCGCCGGGCGGCTTCCAGGCGAAGGTGGGGGCCGACAGCACGATCACCGTGGCGTTGGAGATCCGCAACGTCAGCGACGAGCCGGTCACCGTGGTCGCCGCGCGGGTGGTCCCGCCGGCCGGTCTGCAGCCGACGGCCGTGTCGGTTCTGTCGCCCGGCGAGCACAACCGCAACCTCGCCCTCGCCGGTGACCTGCCGCCGTCGTCGCCCGTGACGTTGGGCACGTCCGGGGTGGACCGCAACGCGATCGTGGCGGCCCGGTTCCGCGTCGAGTGCGACAACGTACCGGCGACCCCGTCGGTGAGCGGTGAGCAGGTCTTTGTGACCGTACGGCTCGGGGACGACCAGCGCGAGGAGCAGCTCACGCCACCCGTGGTCGACGGCGTCCCGTGGCTGGCGGCCACGGCGCGCAGCGCGTGCGCTCAGCCAACTCCGAGCGGCGGCGAGGTGCCGACGCCGCTGCCGCCCTTGCCGGGCTGACCGTAAGGC
>JADGGF010000516.1 GCA_019690055.1 Micromonosporaceae bacterium | reverse complement strand
GGGTCACCCGCTGCGCCTTGGCCACCAGCAGCTCGACGAAACGGTCCACCACGGGGCGCTCGACGTAGACCCGCTCGATGCTCATGCAGGACTGGCCCGTGTTGGCGGTCGCGCCCCAGAGCACCCCGGAGGTCGCCACGTCGAGGTCGGCGCTGGCCGCGACCACGGCCGGGTCCTTACCCCCGAGCTCCAGGAAGGCCGGGATGAAGGCGGCGGCCGCCGCCGCGGCGACCGCCCGGCCGGTGCTCACGCTGCCGGTGAAACAGACCGCATCGACGTTGGTCACGACCGCGCGGCCGACCTCGGGACCGCCCTCCACGATCGCCAGGACCCGGGCGAGGTCGGGTACGGCGGCCACGGTCGCGCGCAGGACGGGCACGAACGCGGGGCACAGCTCGCTCGGCTTCATCAGCACGGAGCAGCCGGCGAGCAGGGCCGGGATCGCATCGATCAGGGCGAGTTGGAACGGGAAGTTCCACGGAGAGATCACCCCGACCACGCCCAACGGCACCGGCGCGTCGGTGATCGTCACGCTCGGGTCCGAGCTGGTCCGCGCCGGTGAGGGAACGAGATCCCGGGCCCACCGGGACTGCCGCTGGATCGCCCCGAAGACCCAGTCGACCTCCATTTCGGACAGACCGATCCGGCCGGTGTCCGCGGCGATGGCCGCGACGAGCTCGCCGCGCCGCTGCCGGATCTGCTCGGCCCAGTCCGCGAGCACGGCGATCCGCTCCTCGACCGGGCGGGCGGCCCAGTCACCGGCCTGCTCGCGCAGCCGCGCCACCGCGGCCGTGACCAGGTCCTCCACGACGCCCACATCCTCGGATCGTTCCGACAGAAGGAACATTGTTGCAGGAGACGGTAAGGCCGAGGGCGCCGCAGCGAAAGGGTGGGCCGAATAAGTCAGCTCAACGGACCTCTTCCCCAAGACCTGCTGGCCGAGATGAAGTGAAGACCTCTGGACAGCCCATCCCACCTATGGAACGCTGTTCCAGGCAGCGGAATGGAGGTCACATGCCGATCCAGCCAGGTGGCGCCGCGCTCAACATCGCCAACGGCATCCGGGAGTTCGCCCGGGTCAGCCCGCACGTGACCGCCGTTATCGACGGCGACCAGAAACTCACCTACCGGGAGCTTCGCGACCGGGCCGCCCGGTGGGCGAACGCGCTCCTCGACCGCGGGCTGACCGTGGGCGACCACGTCGCGGTCGGCCTGGGCAACCGGCTGGAGTACCCGGAGATCGCCTGTGGGATCGCCATGGCCGGCATGGTGATGATCCCGCTCAACCCCCGGTACACCACGGCCGAGGCGGCCTTCATCCTCGAGCATTCCGAGGCCAAGGCGGTCGTGGTCGAGGAGAGCCTGCTCGACGTCGTGGCTCCGGCCGCCCGGAACATCCGCCACATCGTGGTGGTCGGCCAGCGGGACGGCTACCCGTCCTACGAGGCGCTACTGGCCGCGCAGTCGCCGGTCGACCCCAGGCTTACGGTGCCGGAGGACTCGCCGTTCTGCATCGCCTACACCTCGGGCACCACAGGGCAGCCCAAGGGCGTGATGATCAGCCACCGGTCACGGACGCTCACGTTCTACCTGGCCGCCACCGAGTGGGGCCTGGGCACCGGACGCACCTCCCTGGCGGTGGCGCCGATGTACCACGGGGCCGGCTTCGCGTTCGGATACGCCCCTGTCTTCACTGGCGGCACCGTGGTGATGCTGCGCAAGTGGTCGCCCGAGGCCATGCTCGACCTGGCCGAGCGGCACCGCGTGCAGTCGATCTTCCTCGTACCGGCGCACGCCCAGATGCTGCGCAAGCTGGGCACCGAGGCCATCGCGGCGCGGGACCTCTCGCACCTGGACACGCTCTACTTCAACGCCGCCGCGCTGCCCTTCGAGCTCAAGAGCTGGGTCTTCGAGGCGTTCCCGCGGGTCGGCGTGCACGAGCTGTACGGCTCCACCGAGGCCGGCATCGTCAGCAACCTGCGCCCGGTGGACATGCACCGCAAGCCCGGATCGGTCGGTCAGCCGTGGTACATGACCGAGATCCGGGTCGTCGGCTCCGACGGTCAGGAGGTGGGCTTCGGTGGCGTCGGCGAGCTGTACAGCCGCTCGCCGTACCTGATGCTCGGCTACTTCAAGAACCCTGAGGCCACGGCCGCCTGCACCACCGAGGACGGCTTCGTCACCTGCGGCGACCTCGTCCGGGTCGACGAGGAGGGCTACCTGCATATCGTCGGCCGTAACAGCGACATGATCATCACGGGCGGAGTCAACGTGTACCCCCGCGAGATCGAGGACGTGCTGCTGGAGCACCCCGCCGTGACGGACGTCGCCGTCGTCGGCCGGCCGTCGGAGGAGTGGGGCGAGGCGGTCACCGCGTTCATCGTCCTCGCGCCCGGGGCCACGTTCGACGCCGCCGAGCTGGAGCGCCACTGCCGGCAGACCCTGGCCGGCTTCAAGATCCCCCGCGCGTGGCGGGTGATCTCCGAGCTTCCGCGCAACGCGGCCGGCAAGGTCGTCAAACGCGACCTGCCCGACTGACCCAGCGACGACGACCAACTTATCGACAGTAACCGATCCATCGACGACCGCTCGCCCATCGACGACAGCGACTGACGATCCCCCTACCGGAGCCCTCCGAGAGGCAGACCTATGCTTGCCGCCGCCATCGAGCCCGCCGTCGGCTTCGACCTGCACAGCCTGGCGATCTACCTGCACATCCTGCTGTTCACCTACTGGCTGGGCAGCGACATCGGGGTCTTCTACTCCAGCCGGTACGTCGTCAACCCCACGGTCTCCCCCCAGGGCCGGGCGATCGCTATGAAGATCATGCACATGGTCGACCTGGCCCCGCGGGTCTGCCTGATCCTCATGCTGCCCAGCGGGGTGACGCTGATGGCGGCGTCCCCCTTCGGTCGGGACATCTTCGGCGGCTGGCCCCTGGCTCTGGCCTGGATCGGCGGGCTGGCCTGGCTGGCCATCATGCTGGCTGCCTTCTTCCGCGCCCCGGCCAAGCACGCCGAGCTGGTGGCCCGCGCCGACTGGGTGGTCCGCTCGCTGGCCACGGTGGGCCTGCTCGCCGCCGCCGGGTACGCCCTGGTGGTGGACAAGCCGTTCGGGGTCGACACCAACCCCAAGTGGCTAGCCGGCAAGGTGGCCGCCTACGCCCTGTGCATCGGCGCCGGCATGATGATCCGCGTCTCGCTGCGGCCGTTCGGCCCGGCGTTTCGCACCCTGGTGAGCAGCGGCTCGACGCCCGAGGTGGAGGCGGCCATCGGCGGGGCGATGCGACGGGCCATCCCCTGGGTGATCGCGATCTGGGTGCTGGTCGCCCTCGCCGCCTTCCTCGGCGTGGTCAAGCCCGGAACCACCGCGGTCTGAGACCGACGCCGCCCGGTGGTTCCGGCCAGCCTGGAGCAGTTGCCGGCGGGCCCCCTC
>JADGGF010000515.1 GCA_019690055.1 Micromonosporaceae bacterium | reverse complement strand
GTCCACCCGGTCGTTGACGAGGCAGCGCGCGCCGTGCTCGGTGCACACGGCCACCAGGCGTACGCCGAGGTCGTACAGCTCGCGGTCGGTGACCCCCTTGACCCGCAGTTGGATCACCGGGGCGCCCGCCCGGACGGCCAGCGTCGCGGTGTGCAGCACGTCCCGACCGTCCCGCGCGTCGGTGAGCACGTGCAGGCGGCCGAGCTTCGATTCCGTTGTCGCCGTCATTGCCCCACCGCCTGCTGACGCCGGCGGCCACGCAGGATCTGCGGCAGGCACACCACGACGGTGAGCAGCGCCGCGACCGTGAGGCTGACCAGCGATGCGGAGAGCCCGTTCGTCGGCGAGATGCCCAGGTCCGCCTGGCGGGCCGTCCACCACTGCGTCCATCCCGCGAAGGTGTCCGCGAAGAAGGTCGGCAGGGTCAGCTGGTAGGCCGCGAAACCCGCCGCCCACGGCAGCAACAGCCATGGCCGGGCCGGCGCCCGCTCGGAGACGTCCCACCCCCGGTGCGGCACCAGGTAGTACGCCACCACGAAGACGCCGACAAGCGGGACGAAGACCGAGCCGATGAGGAACAGGAACGGCTCGTACCCCACGATGTCGACGGTGAAGGCGAGCGTCGTGGCGACCGCCCCGACCACGAGCGCCAGCAGCCGGCGGTCGAGCCGCGGCGAGATGTTCTGCGCCGAGATCGCCGTGGAGTAGACATTGGCAAATGCTTCGTCCACTTCGACGATGACCAGGATCAGGACGGCTGCCGCGCTGAACGGGATCGTCAGCAGCGCGTCGATGACGTCGAACCCGCCGCGGCCGTAGGCGGACAGGGCCAGCGCCCCGAGCATGAAGAAGGCCACGGTCGCCGTGCCGTAGCCGATCGCCGCGCCGGTGAAGGCCGACCGTCCATTGCGGACATGCCGGGTGTAGTCGGCGGCGAGCGGGAACCACGACACGGGCAGGGCGATGACCACATCGACGGCCGTCCAGAACGAGACGGCCCCCGCCGTAGTGAACTCCGGCAACGGCTGCATCAGCACCCGGACGAACAGGTAGACCACGCCGGCTAGCGCGAGCCACACCGCGTACCGGGCCAGGACCCGTACGGTTCGCAGCGGCCGCAACGCCATGACGGTGGCCAGCCCACCCGCTCCCAGCAGGAACGGCCACGCCGGGGCCGCCAGCACCCGCGATGCCGCCTCGGCGATGACGACGATCTCGAACGTGGCCCAACCGACGCACTGGATCAGGTTGAACACGGTGGGCAGGTACGAGATCCGCCGGCCCAGCAAGCCCCGCATGAGGACCATGGCCGGTGCGCCCTCCCGGGCTCCGGCCGCGGCGCCGAGGCCGAGCAGGACCGAGCCGATCGCCGCGCCGACCACGATGGCGAGCAGGGTCGCCCCGAACGGGCGACCGGGCAGGATCACGAAGGCCGCCGCCACCGGCAGCAGCAGGCTGATGCCGAGGTTTCCCCACAGGCCCAGCGAGTCCCGCAGCCCCAGCTGCCGGCCGGACGGTTCGGAAAGGGTGAGGGGAGCGTCCCGGCCGGTCGTGGTGGGGGCCGGGGCGCTGACGGATGTGCTCATGAGTCTTCTCCCTACGCCGGCATTACCCGGTCAGGTTCCAGCGGTCGGCGGCGGGTTCAGCCGCCCTCTCAGCCCGGTCATCCCCGAGCTCCCGTTGCACAACTGTGGCCACTGTAGCCCTTCGTTCATCGCGGGGTGAAGGGCTTGCGATCCGGTCACCCCGCCCGTTCGCGTGGTCCGTCGTCGGGCGCAGCGCTTGGTCGGTCGTCGCGCAGCGCTTGGTCGGTCGTCGCGCAGCGCGTGGTACGTCGTCGGGCGCAGCGCGTGGTACGTCGTCGGGCGCAGCGCGTAATAAGTCACTGTCGGTACGTGTTCATCGCCCCCGCCGGGGCGCGTACCATGGTCGAGCGGGCCGACGGCCGTCCCGGAACCCATGGACGTTCGCCGCCGCGCTTGAGCGCGCGGCCGACCGGATACGGGAGCCCGACATGCCCGACCCGAGCGGTTTCCTCAAGTACCAGCGCCGCACCGCGCCGTACCGGCCCGTCGAGATTCGGATCAGGGACTGGCGCGAGGTCACCGAGCGGGCCGAGGCGGCGTTGGTGCAGGAGCAGGCCACCCGCTGCATGAACTGCGGCATCCCGTTCTGCCACCAGGGCTGCCCGCTGGGCAACCTCATTCCGTCCTGGAACGACCTGGTGAGCTCGCAGCGCTGGGCAGACGCCAGCGAGATGCTGCACGCCACCAACAACTTCCCGGAGTTCACCGGACGGCTCTGTCCCGCGCCCTGCGAGGCGGCCTGCGTGGTCGGTATCGCCGACAAGCCCGTGGCCATCAAGCAGGTGGAGGTCGAGATCATCGACCGGACCGTGGACGACGGGCGCCTCGTGCCGCGGCCGGCCGCTCGGAAGACCGGCAAGTCGGTGGCGGTGGTGGGCTCAGGGCCGGCCGGGCTGGCCGCCGCCCAGCAGCTCGCCCGGGCCGGCCACGCCGTGACGCTCTACGAGCGCAGCGACCGCGTCGGCGGGCTGCTGCGGTACGGCATTCCCGACTTCAAGATGGAGAAGCGGCACATCGACCGCCGCATGGCCCAGCTCGAGGCCGAGGGGGTCCGGTTCGTCACCGGGTGCAACGTGGGCGTCGACGTCACCGGGCAGCAGCTGCGCGACGAGTACGACGCCATCCTGCTCACCTGCGGCGCGCTGGACCCGCGCGACGTCGGCGACACCCCCGGCCGGTCGTTGTCCGGGATCCACCTGGCCCTCGACTACCTCGAGGGGGCCAACCGGGTGGTCGCGGGGGACATCCCGGCGCCACCGATCACCGCCAAGGGCAAGCACGTGATCGTGCTCGGCGGTGGCGACACCGCGGCCGACTGCCTCGGCACCGCGCACCGGCAGGGCGCGGCGAGCGTCCACCTCATCGAGGTGATGCCGCAGCCGCCGCTGGAGCGGGACACGCTGCGTCACCCGTGGCCCACGTACCCGATGATCCTGCGGACCGCCTCCGCCCACGAGGAGGGCGGGACCCGCATCTTCGGGTCGGCGGTGGCGGAGTTCCTGGGCGACGAGAACGGCGCCCTGCGGGCGGTGCGGGTCGTCGATGTCACGCTGGGCCCGAACTTCACGGTCAACCCGGTGGCGGGCACCGAGCGCGAGCTGCCGGCCGACCTGGTCCTGCTCGCGATCGGCTTCAGCGGCACCGAGCCCTCGCCGCTGCTGGAGCAGTTGGGCCTGGAGCGCAACGCGCGCGGGACGATCACCGCGGACGGGTCCTGGCAGACGAACGTGCCCGGGGTGTTCGTGGCCGGCGACATGCGTCGGGGACCCTCGCTGATCGTCTGGGCCATCGCCGAGGGTCGTTCCGCCGCCAGCGCCGTGCACGCCTACCTGGGCGGCGAGGGCAGCCTCCCC
>JADGGF010000514.1 GCA_019690055.1 Micromonosporaceae bacterium | reverse complement strand
CACCACCGCCGAGCTCATCGAGGCCTGGGCCCGGGACCTGGAGACCGGTCCGCTCCCACCGCCCGCCGTCCCCGGCCAACTCATCCTGCCGTCGTCCCGGATGTTCAGCGGCGGCCAGTGGACCGAGGAGCCGACCGGCCGTATCACGATCGAGCGCGAAGGGCTGCTCATCGTCGACAACGCCGAGCACGGCTCCCGCGACAGCTTCCAGCAGTACGTCGCGCAGCAACGGGCCGAGTTCGCCGAACTGGGGCCCTCGTGGCGGTACCCCACGCCCGAGTGGCTGGAGGCGCTGGACCCGAGCCCCACCGGCCTGCGGCAGGCCTGCGGCGACCTGTGTTACGACGACTGGTCGACCTGGAACTCGGTCAACGACCACCTGCTGGCCTACGGCGAGGTTGTCCTGCCACCCCGGGTGCGGGCAGGCCTGCTGCGCCTGCTGGGGACGCTGGACGGCGTCACCGCCTACGAGGACACTGTGGACGGTCGTCCCGTTCGGGTGGTCAGCCTGCCCAAGACGTTCGAACCACGCCCCGGGCTCACGCTGTCCTACTCCCGGATGGAGCTGTACATCGATCCCGCGCTGAACCGGTTCGTCGGATCCGGCACGCTCAAGACCGGCCGGTCACCCGACCTGCCGCAGTGCGTCAGCGTCCGCAACGCCAATGACCCCACACCGGCACCGTTACCGACCGGGGATGAGTGCCTCGAGGTGATTCCCTTGGATCCGCCCAAGCGGGTCGCGATCACGCTGTGGGAGCAGACGCTGGTGACGCCGTGAGGGTCCGGACGCCGGCCCGCCGGGCCCGTACGGCCGCCCAGGCGAGGTAGGCAAGCGCCAGCAGGAAGTAGCTGTTCGCCACGACCTGCTGCCCGAGGGTGTGGTCCAGTTCCCGCAGGTCCTCCTTGGGGGTGAACTGCATCGGCGCCGTCGCCACGATGGCGGTCACGACGCCGAAGACCCACCACCGCCACCGGCGCGCAGGCTCGGTGCGGGCCGCCCAGATGACCAGCGTGCCCAGGACCGGGATGGCCCAGACCCAGTGGTGGCTCCACGACACCGGGGAGGCGAGCAGCGATGCCACGGCCACGACACAGATCGACAGCAGCACCTGCTCGGTCCGGTGCAGCCGCCGGGCCAGCGCCAGCGCGGCCACCAGGACCAGGCCGCCGAGGACCACGGTGAGCGCGCGCGGCGGATGCGGGTCGCGCAGCAGCCGCGCGCTCACCCCGAGGAAGGACTGGTTGGTGACGTAGGCGATGCCCCCGGTGCGCTCCGGGTTGAGCGCGTGGTGGGTCCAGAAGTCCCAGGCGGGCCGGGGCTGCACCGCGAACCCGACCGCGATCGTGCCGAGCGTGGTGACGGCGGCGGTCAGCGCGGCCCGGCGCTGCCCGGTCACCAGGAAGTACAGGATGAAGACGCCGGGAACCAGCTTGATGCCGGTGGCGATGCCCACGAGCACCCCGCGCCACCGCCCGGGCCGTCGGGTCAGCGTGTCGACGAGGACCAGTGCGGCGAGGATCAGGTTCACCTGACCGAAGTTGAGCGTCTCCCAGACGGGGTGCACGGCGACGCCGGCCACCGACAGCGGCACGCTCCAGGCCAGTCCGGAGCCGGTCAGCCGTCCGGTCGTCCGGCCGACGTACCGCACGGTCAGGTGCACGATGAAAAACAGCGCGGCCAGTGACAGGAGCACCAGCAGGATGCGGGCACCGAGCTCAGGCAGCAGCGCGAGCGGGACGAACAGGACGGCCGCGAAGACCGGGTAGGTGAACGGCAGGTCGGCCTCCGGCTCGGCCACGGTGTAGATGTCGGTGCCGGAGAGCAGGGCGTGCGCCCCGACCCGGTACACATCCAGGTCGATCATCCTCGGCCCCCACGGGGCCTGGTAGACGACAAGCGCCACGGCCAGCGCCACCAGGCCGGCGACCGCCCACCGCCGATCGCTTGGGGTCAGCCGCGCCTGCACACGGACAGCCTAGGCATCCGGCGGGGGCGTTCCGGCCCCGGCCCCGCGTTTGCGGCGCTTGCCGGCGTGCATCGCCGCCACGCGGGCGATCGGGATGCCGTGACCCTCCTCGACCAGATCGAGCGGCAGGCGCTGCGGCGGCGGCATGGCCTGCGCCCACAGGTCCCGGCCGGCCAGGATCTCCGGCACGGTGCGGATGGTGAAGTCGGCCGGGGTCACCCGGTCCAGGTCGGCCCAGGCCACCGGGAACGACACCGGCACGCCGGGCCGGGCACGCGGGCTGTAGGCAGCCACGACGGTCGCCCCGCCGGCGCGGGTCGAGTCGACGAAGACCCGGTCCCCGCGCTCCTCGCGGACGAAGGCGGTGGTGGCCAGCGCCGGGTCGAGACGCTCCACCCGGGCCGCGAGCGCCCGGGTCGCCGCCGCCACATCCTCGACCGACTCCCTGTGCACGGGAATGTAGATGTGTAATCCTTTGGAACCGCTCGTCTTCACCACGCCGTCCAGACCCGACTCGCGCAGCACGTGCCGGGCCTGCACCGCCACGCGGACGGCCTGGTTGAACCGGTCGGCCGCCGGTGGGTCGAGGTCGAGCACCGCGTGGGTGGGGTGCATCCAGTCGTCGCCGACGGAGAGCGTGACGTGGTACTCCACCGCCCGCTGGTTGGCGAACCACAGCAGCGTCCGACGGTCGTTGCACAGGGCGTACGACACGGTGCGCTGGGACGCCTGGGCCCACACGTCCACCCGCGGAATCCAGTCGGGCGCGTACCGGGGCAGGTTCTTCTGCATGAAGGGAGCCTGGCCGGCCCGCACCCGGATCGTCGAGAGTGGACGGTCGCGCAGCACCGGGACGAGGCGGTCGGCCATCACGTCGAGGTAGTCGACCAGCTCGCGTTTGGTCACCCCGGCGCCGTCGAAGAGCTCCTCGTCCAGATGACTGAACGAGATCCCGTCCCGCACGTCATCATCCCGGCCGGCCGCCATTTCGCCATTCTCCCAGGCCCCGCGCGCCCCGTCGGCGAGCGTGTCGCGATCCCAGGGATCAGGGTTGTTTCAGGGTTCACATCGCCGGTCGCGCCGGCCGACGGGTGGGATGCTCGACGTATGGAGACGACTCATCAAACGCTCCGCAACCAGGGTCTCGTGCGACCGCGCGAGGGTCGGGTGCTCGCCGGCGTCTGCGCCGGGCTCGGCCGCCGGTTCGGGCTGTCGCCGTGGACCGCGCGCCTGCTGTTCGCGCTGGTGCTCATGATCCTGCCCGGCAGCCAGATCATCATCTACCCGGTCCTGTGGATCCTGATGCCGTCCGAGTAGCGGCACGCGCAGACCTCCGCATCGACCACGCGGCGAGCCGGGGTAGGTTGAGACCGCTTCCCCGGGACGACGCAGGAGTGATCATGACGGAGGAGTCGGAGGCCGTACGGTCGGTGGCCCAGGCGGTCCGGGCGGCGCATGCGGCGGCCCCGGC
>JADGGF010000513.1 GCA_019690055.1 Micromonosporaceae bacterium | reverse complement strand
GCCCCCTCCGCACCACCGCCCCGGGGACGCGTACGCATATAGGTACTGCGACATGTAGTTATTTCTACAGCTACGTGATCAGGGAGCATCCATGGCAGACACACCTGAGCACGGGGACGAGCACAGGCAGCACGAAACTCACGACACCGTGGCGCGCTCCGGGGTATCGCGCCGCGGACTCATCATCGGCGGTGGGGCCGCGGTCGCGGCCACCGCGCTCGGTGGCGTCCTGAGCGGGGGACCGGCGTCCGCCGCGACCCTGGGCGGCCGCCCGGTGGCCTACACGAAGGCGCGCACGAACGAGGCGAACCGCGACCTGCTCCTCATCAACGGAAAGATCCACACGATGGACGACCGCGCCTCGGTCGTCGACGCCGTACGGATCCAGGGCAACCGGATCGTCGCGGTCGGGCACGACGCCCAGCAGGCCGGCGGCCAGGCCGAGCGGATCGACCTGCAGGGCCGTACGGTCGTCCCGGGCCTCATCGAAAGCCACACCCACTTCATCAGCCTGGCCAACCGGCCCGGTCACCACGTCGCCCAGTGGGAACTGGCCAGCAACGTCACCGAGGTCCTCGCCTTCCTCGCGGCCCGGCGGCCCAGCGTGCCCGAGGGTGAGTTCATCACGGCGATGGGCGCGGGCACGCCGAACATGTTCGCCGAGCGCCGGCTACCGACGCTCGCCGAGATCGACGCCGTGATCAACGATCGCCCGGTCTTCCTCTACCAGGGGGGCGGCGGCCCGGCCCGGGTGAACACGCTCGGCAAGCAGTTCTTCGAGTCCGTGAGCAACCCGACGGTGACGGTCGCCGAGGACGGCTCGCTCACCGGGGCCAACGCCAACGCCGCGCTCTACCACCTGCGCATTCGGCAGACCTTCGAGGACAAGAAGCGCAGCGCCCTGGACGCGATGGCGTTCTCGGCGCAGGTCGGCATCACGACCGTTCTCGACCAGGTGCTGCCGCCGCCCAACGCCTGGGTCGGAGGAATCTTCAACCCGGCGCTGCTGGAACCGCAGCCGAACCACGCCCTGTTCAATCTCAACCACTACCGGATGTACGACGCCTGGCTCGCGCTGCACGGCGAGGGCAGGGCGTTTCTCCGGCTGCAGATCAACTTCCTGCACAACCAGGGCAACATCCCGGAACTCGGGGGACTGGAGAACCAGTTGCCCGAGCTGAAGGAACGGCTGCGCAACCAGTTCCCGAACTTCGGCGACGACATGGTCCGCACCTACGGCATCGGCGAGTGGGGCGCGCCGTTCGCGGCACCGTCCAATCCCACCGGTCACGCCGTCTGGCTCGAGGCGCAACGGCTCATCGCCCGGGCCGGGTGGCGCAACGAGAACGCGCAGGCGGGCAGCCCCGGCAACGCCGCCAACATCGAGGTCGTGGTGGCCGCCTACGAGCAGATGGAGGCGGAGTTCGGCATCAAGCACCTCCGCTGGGGCCTGCAGCACGCCGACCACGCCACGCCCGAGCAGCTCGCCCGGCTCAGGGCCCTGGGCTGCGGCGTGTCGACCTCGGGCTTCCGCTGGCTGAACGGGCAGCCGCGCGCCGACGGCCTGCCGGTCGGCCCGCTGTTCCCTCAGCTGGTCGACAGCGGCATCCCGCTGGGCATGCACGAGGACGGCGTGCACATCGCCCCGCACAACCCGTGGTTCGCCCTGCACTACGCGACGACGGGGCTCAATGTCGCCGGCCAGCAGATCAACCCGGGCCAGCAGATCAGCCGTCAGCAGGCGCTGCACATGTACACCCGGGGCAACGCGTGGTACCTCGGCCGGGAGGACGAGCTCGGTTCGATCGAGAAAGGCAAGCTGGCCGATCTCATCGTGCTCGACAAGGACTACTTCACGGTGAGCGAGGCGGCGATGCGCACGGTCCGCCCGATCATGACCATCATCAACGGCGAGATCGTGCACGACACCGGCGCCCTGGGTCGGCGCGGCCGGTAGCGGCTCGGCGAGCTTGCGCTCCCGGGGCGGGCGGGCGCCGTCGGCGTCCGTCCGCCCCGCGGCGCGCCCGGCGCACGGGGTCGCGGCTCCCGGCGCGCACCGGCTAACCTGCACGGGTGTCTACCGTGGACGAGGTACTGGCCACCATCGATGACAAGCTCGCCCAGGGCGACGTGGGCGAGGCCATCGGCCTGCTGCGGGCCCACGTCGAGCAGATACCGCTTGACCGGGTCGCCGGGATGCTGGCCCGGGCGGGCGAGGCGGCCGGCTTCGCCGACCTCGTCGAGGCGTCCCGGGCCGTCGTCGCGCGGCCGGACGACCCGACCGCGCTCTTCCGGCTCGGCTACGCCTGCATCGAACGGGGCATCTCCGCCATCGCGGTGCCGATCCTGGTGACCGCGCTGGCGCAGGCGCCCGGCACGCTGCCCATCATCGGCGAGCTGGTGACCGCCTATGAGGACACCTATCGCTACGAGGACGCGGTGGCGGTGCTGGAGGCGAACGAGGCGGTCCTGCGGGACTGGCCCGAGCGTTACCTGCTCGCGTTCAACGCGCTCATGTCCGGCGACGTCGACAAGGCGCGGCGCTGGGCCAGCCGACTGTCCACACCGGACGGCAAGTGGGCCGCGGCCCGCGATCGGATCGTCGCCATGCTCGACCGGGCCGACCGGATCGAGCGGGTCGAGGCGCCCCCGGTCCGGGCGTGGCACTACGTGCTGAACGCGTCGGTGCTGGCCACGATCTCGCCGTACGGGTTCGACGAGGGGATGAACGGCCGGTACGCCTTCCTCCAGGACACGGCGGCCAACTGCCTGGCCACCCTCACCCGCCTGCGGGCCGTCCTGCCCGGGGCGTCGTCGGTCTGCCTACTGCCGGACCGGTCCAGCCAGATCCTCGGCCTGGCCGCCGCCCGCCTGCTCGAGCTACCCGCCCGACCCTGGTCGTCCGATGTGGACAGTACGGTCCCGGATGGTGCCATCATCGTCGCCTACGACCTGTCCGCCGTCGACCGCGACATCCTGGCGGCGCTGCGGAACCGGGCGCCCGGCTCGGTGCTGGTGGAGCACGCGAGCTGCTGGACCAACCCACCGCCCATAGCGGCGGACTTCGTCGGGCTCCTGCACCAGCACGTGGTCCCGCCGTGGGGAGCGCAGCTGGTCGCCTCGCCCGAGGGCCAGGTCCGGCGCAGCGGGCCGGACACCCGACCCGCCGAGGAGCTGGCCGACGGGATCGCGGCGGCCGCCTCCGCCCTGTCGCTCGACCCCGAGACCCGACCCGACGACAGCGTCGAGCACCTGGTCGCGTTCGTGGATGCCCTGGCCGGCGCCTGGCCCGCCACCGGTCGCCGTGACCGCATGTGGTCGCCCGGCCCCGTCCGCAGCTCCTACTTCTTTTAGAGCGGTCAAGTCGGCTTCTTCCAGAAATCGAGCGGACTTCTGCTTGAGGAGGCGAGCCGGCGGCCGACGGCGGCGGGTCGGGCCGCCGT
>JADGGF010000512.1 GCA_019690055.1 Micromonosporaceae bacterium | reverse complement strand
GGGCCGAGGTGGGGACAGCCGTACACGAATATTCGCACGGCGTCATGGATACGGTCCTCACCGCCGGGCCGGCGGGTGTCGAGCTAGGGCCCGACTGGGCCCTGCAGGTGCCGCAGGACTACATCGACGTGCTGAAGACGGCCGTGCCCGGCGCGGTGGCCGCGGCCGGGATTGACCCGCAGCAGGTGATCGGCATCGCGACCGACTTCACGGCGTGCACGATGATTCCGACGCTCACCGACGGGACCCCGCTCTGTGACCTGCCGGAGTACGTGGATCGGCCCCATGCGTACGTGAAGCTGTGGAAGCATCACGCGGCTCAGCCCCATGCCGATCGCATCAACGCTCTCGCCCACGAACGGGGGGAGCCGTGGATCGCGCGGTATGGCGGGCTCATCTCCAGCGAGTGGGAGTTCGCGAAGGGGTTGCAGCTGCTCGAGGAGGACCCCGAGCTCTACGCGCGCACGCAGCGATGGGTCGAGGCGGCGGACTGGATCGTGTGGCAGCTGTGCGGCCGCTACGTCCGCAACGCCTGCACGGCCGGATACAAGGGCATCTACCAGGACGGGGCCTATCCGTCGCGGGAGTTCCTGGCCGCGCTCAACCCGGACTTCGCGGGATTCGTCGACGACAAGCTCGCGCACGAGATCGGGCAACTCGGCGCCCTCGCCGGCCGGCTCACCGCGCAGGCCGCGGCGTGGACCGGACTGCCGGAGGGCATCGCGGTCGCGGTCGGCAACGTCGATGCCCATGTGACCGCCCCGGCCGCCCAGGCCACGGAGCCTGGCCAGATGGTCGCCATCATGGGCACCTCGACGTGTCACGTGATGAGCTACGACCGGCTGACCGAGGTGCCGGGCATGTGTGGCGTCGTGGACGGCGGCATCATCGCGGGCCTGTACGGCTACGAGGCCGGCCAGTCGGGCGTGGGCGACATCTTCGCGTGGTACGTCGAGAACCAGGTGCCTGGCTCCTACTACGAGCAGGCGGCGGCGGCCGGCCTCAGCATCCACGACCACCTGACCGAGCTCGCTTACCGGGAGCCGGTCGGGGCGCACGGGTTGGTCGCGTTGGACTGGCACTCCGGCAACCGATCGGTGCTGGTGAACCACGAGTTGTCCGGGGTCATCGTCGGGCAGACGCTGGCGACCCGGCCGGAGCAGGGATATCGGGCGCTGTTGGAGGCCACCGCGTTCGGCACCCGGGTCATCGTCGAGACGTTCGCCGCGGCTGGGCTACCGGTCACCGAGTTCATCGTGGCCGGCGGCCTGCTGAAGAACCGCCACCTGATGCAGACCTACGCCGATGTGTTGCGCATGCCGATCTCGACCATCGTCAGCGCGCAAGGCCCGGCGCTCGGCTCAGCGATCCACGCCGCGGTGGCCGCCGGGGCGTACCCGGACGTCCGGACGGCCGCGGCCGCGATGGGATCCGTGCATCGAAACGCGTACCGGCCGGACGAGGCCAACGCGAAGGTGTACGACCGGCTCTACGCCGAGTACCTCGCGCTGCACGACTACTTCGGCCGGGGCGGCAACGAGGTCATGCGACGGCTGCGGGCCCTGCGGCGGGAGGTCCTGACCGTCAACCCGCCGGCGCCCCGCGCGCCCGAGGTCGCCGCCGCGTCGACGGAGGTGGCGATCTAGTGGACGACTTGCAGGCATCGATAGACAGGGTCCGGGCCGAGGTCGCCCGGTTGCACGGTGAGTTGGTGCGGTACGGGCTCGTCGTGTGGACTGCGGGCAACGTCTCCGGGCGGGTGCCCGGCGCCGACCTGTTCGTCATCAAGCCGTCCGGGGTGTCGTACGACGAGCTCACCCCGGAGAACATGATTCTCTGCGACCTCGACGGCGCTGTCGTGCCCGGTACGCCGGGCAGCGAGCGGGCGCCGTCGAGCGACACCGCCGCCCACGCCTACGTGTACCGGCACATGCCCGAGGTCGGCGGGGTGGTGCACACCCACTCGACGTACGCGACGGCGTTCGCCGCCCGCGGTGAGGAGATCCCCTGCGTCATCACCGCGATGGCCGACGAGTTCGGCGGCCCCATACCCGTCGGGCCCTTCGCGATCATCGGCGACGACTCGATCGGGCGTGGGATCGTCGAGACCCTGCGTAACCACCGTTCCCGCGCCGTTCTCATGCGCAACCACGGGCCGTTCACCATCGGCGTCACCCCCCGCGACGCGGTCAAGGCCGCCGTGATGCTCGAGGACGTGGCCCGCACCGTCCACATTGCCCGCCAGGGCGGCCAGCCCGAGCCGATCCCACAGGCGGCGATCGATGCCCTCTACACCCGCTATCAGACCGTCTACGGCCAGGCCAACGATGACCGCCGCCCGACCATGGTGGCGGCCACTGACGACCGCCCCCCAACCACGGGGGCGGCAACTGAGGACCGCCGCCCAATCATGGTGGCGCCCCGCCCCAGCGAGGATCCAGGCACCATCGAAGAAAAGGAACACGCATGACCCACACGGTGGAGAACGGTCCCGACGCCGCCGAGATCTGGTTCCTGACCGGAAGCCAGGGGCTGTACGGACCGGCGACGCTCGAGCAGGTGGCGGACCAGTCGCGGGCGTTGGCGCAGCAGCTCGACGCCAGCCCGGACATTCCGGCGACCGTGGTGTGGAAGCCGGTGCTCACCTCCGCCGATGCGATCCTCGAAGTGCTTCAAGCGGCGAACGCGTCTCCGCGGACGATCGGGGTCATCGCGTGGATGCACACCTTCTCGCCGGCCAAGATGTGGATCGCCGGGCTGAACGCGCTGGCCAAACCGCTGCTGCACCTGCACACCCAGGCCAACGTCGCGCTGCCCTGGGCGGACATCGACATGGACTTCATGAATCTCAACCAGGCCGCCCACGGTGACCGGGAGTTCGGCTACATCCAGTCGCGGCTGGGCGTGGCCCGCAAGACGGTGGCCGGTCACGTGAGCGACCCACGCGTCACCCAGCGGATCGGGGCCTGGGTGCGCGCGGCCCGCGGCTTCGCCGAGCTCCGGACGCTGCGCCTGGCCCGGTTCGGGGACAACATGCGGGACGTCGCCGTGACCGAGGGGGACAAGGTCGAGGCGCAGCTCCACTTTGGCGTGTCCGTGAACTCGTACGGCGTCAACGACCTGGTGGACGCGGTCGCAGCGGTCGCCGAGTCCGATGTGGACGCGTTGGTCGCCGACTACGAGGAGCGCTACGCCGTCGTGCCGGAGCTGCGGAAGGACGGCGACCGGCACGCCTCGCTGCGCTACGCGGCCCGCATCGAGGCCGGCCTGCGGGCCTTCCTGACGGCCGGGGGCTTCCGAGCATTCACCACCAACTTCGAGGACCTGGGCGGGCTTCGGCAGCTGCCTGGCATCGCGGTGCAGCGGCTGATGGCCGACGGGTACGGGTTCGGGGCCGAGGGCGACTGGAAGACCGCGACGCTGGTCCGAGCCGTGAAGGTCATGGGG
>JADGGF010000511.1 GCA_019690055.1 Micromonosporaceae bacterium | reverse complement strand
GCCCCCGGTCGGCCCCACCGGTCCTGGCCACCACGCCCGGAAAGCTGCACGTTCACGACGGCCAGCGCCAATGGACGGTCGACCTCGCGGCACCGACGCCGCGCGGGCCCTGGTTTCCCTCGGCCCGGGTCGACGTGGACGGACTTTCGGTCGTGATCGAGGACGGCGACCCCCACCGGGCCTGCCATTACTGGCCGCCGACGGGGCGGCTCGACGAGCCGACGCGCCGGGCGTGGCGCCAGTCGCTCGAGGCCGCGTGGCGGTCCGTGCTGGCCGACGCGCCCGAGCATGCGGCCGGGATGACGGCCGGGCTGCGGGTGATTACTCCGTTGGTTGCGGCCCCCGATGGCACCCAGCGCAGCTCGTACGCGCGGCACGCGTTCGGCGCGGTGGCGGTCGCTCCGACGGCCGCCGACGCGCTGGCGGTCCTGCTCGTGCACGAGTTTCAGCACGTCAAGCTGGGTGCCCTGATCGACATCATCGACCTCTACGACCCCGGTTACCGGGAGCTGCTCACGGTGGGCTGGCGCCCTGACCCGCGGCCCATCGAGATGGTGCTGCACGGCACCTATGCGCATCTCGCGATCGCGGACATCTGGCGGGCTCGCGCGGAGCGGAGCGGCGACGACACCGCGGCCGCGACCTTCCGTCAGTACCGCGACTGGACGACCCAGGCGTTGGCCAAGCTGGCGGCGACCCGGGCGCTGACGCCGGCGGGGGCCCGCTTGCTGGAGCTGATGAACGCGACGATAGCGAGCTGGCGATGATCACACGAACGGTCGGCGTGCAGCCCGTCGGTCGCGCCCAGTTGGTCGAGGATCTGGTGCGGCTGGGCGTCGCGGCGTCGCAGTCGATCCTGGTCCACAGTTCCATGCGTCGGTACGGCCCGGTCGAGGGCGGCCCGGCGACCGTGGTGGCCGCCCTGCGTGACGCGATCGGCCCGCAGGCCACGCTGGTGGTGCCGACCCATACGGCGAACAACTCGACCACCAGCGACGCGTTCCGGCGGGCGACGCGCGGCATGACCCCGGCCGAGGCGGCCGCCTATGAAGCGAGCCTGGCCGGGTTCGACCCAGCCGTCACCTCGTCGTTCGGCATGGGTTCCGTGGCCGAGTACGTCCGCACCCACCCGGGCGCCGTGCGCAGTCGTCACCCCCAGACCTCCTTTGCCGCGCTCGGCCCCGACGCTGCGGCGTGGATGGCGGTCCATGATCTCGACTGCCACCTCGGTGAGCGGTCGCCGCTGGGCGCGCTGTACCGGGCGGACGTCGGGATCCTGCTGCTCGGGGTCGGCTACGAGTCGTGCACGGCACTGCATCTGGCCGAGTACCGCCTGCCGTGGCCGCCGCCTCGGCAGCGCTATCGCTGCTACTGGCAGGAAGGAGGCACCCGCCGGCGCGTCGAGTTCGAGGCGCCCCGCCTCGACGCCAGCGACTTCGCGCTCATCGGCGCCGACCTGGACACCCAACCGTTCGTTCGCTCCGGCCGCTTCGGGCACGGCCAGGCCCGGGCGATCCGGCTCCGGGCGGCGGTCGACTTCAGCGTGGCGTGGATGCGTCGGCACCGACGGCGGTGACCGCCCGGTCGACCTAATCACATAGTCTGATCGCTGGCGGCGCAGGTTCTGGAGGGGAGGCCGGACATGCCCGACGCCGATGAGCGCTTTCCGGTCGACCCCAACGCGCCCGTGTTCTTTCTCAGTTACTCGTGGGTGAGAGTGCCGGGCAGCAAGCGGGCTCAAGCGAACGCATATAAGCATGTGCTGGAGCTCTTTGACATGCTGACCGCGGACGTGCCCGGCCTGATCCAGCTCGCTGCGGGGCAGCAACCGGGGTTCCTCGATCGGGAGGTCATCACCGGCGGGGAGGATTGGCAGGACGAGGTGAAACAAGCCGTCTCCACGTGCCAGGTGCTGGTCGCGCTCCTGACCCCGGACTACCCGACCCGGCCGTGGTGCCGGTTCGAGTGGGACACCTTCGCCGGCCGCGCCGCCTTCAGCCGCGCCACCGGTCGGCCGACCCGGAAGACCTCAATCCTTCCGGTCCTCTGGACGCCCTATGGAAAGATGCCGCCGCATAGCCGCCAGGTCGGTCGGTTCATCCCGACCGGACTGCCACAGGAATTCGTGGCCCACTACGAAGAAAACGGACTCCTCGGATTGGCGAAGACCTACCCGGACGAGTTCAAGGCGGTCGCCTGGAAGCTGGCCATGCGCATCAGCGAGTTCTGGTACGCCCGGTGGACCGCACCGGCGACGACCCGCGGAGGGACAGCGGACGACGCCACCGAAGGAGGGGCCGCATGAACGCGGCGGCACAGGCGCGGCTGAGTACACGGAGTACGTATTTCTACCTGAGCTACACCCACGTGCCGCCGACCCCGGACCGGATCACGGCCGACACCAGCTACTGGGTGAAGCTGTTCTACAGCGACCTGCACAGCGCAGTCCGCGAACGGGCGACCACGCCGGCGCGGATCGGCTTCTACGACGCGCTGCTGCCACCCGGATCGAACTGGAACGAGCTGGTATCGGATGAGCTCGCCGCGGCGGAGGTGTTCGTTCCGCTTTATGCTCCCGGATACTTCAGCCGCTCCTGGTCGAAGAGCGAATGGGACTCATTCCAGGAGCGACTCCGGTCAGCCGGCGCCGCGAACCCGGAGAGCCACATCTGCCCGGTGCTGTGGATCCCCATGCCAGCCGACGATCGGATCCCCCTCCTGGGCCGCGCCCGCGACCTCGGCGCGGACGTGCCGGGATACGTCGAGGACGGGCTGCAGGCGATGGCGCGGCTGCGCTTCTACCACGACTCGTACCGACGCATCGTCACCAAGCTCGCGGCCGAGATCGTCCGGATCGCCGAGGAGGACCCCCTCGGACCGTCCGCCACGCCCCCGATGTCCGAGGTCATCGACAAGATCCACCTCGGCACCCCGTTCATCGTGGCGGTCCTCGCTCCGACCACCGACTCGCTCCCGGCGGGTCGACGCCGCCAGCCGTACGGCTCCACGAGCACCCGCTGGCGCCCGTACGGAGGAACCGACACGCCGCCGGTCGCGAAGACCGCCTCGTGGGTGGCGGAGCGGCTCAATCTCGATACGCAAGTCCGCGACTTCGACGGCTCGGCCGCCCTGTTCGAGCACAACCCCGGACTGATTCTTGTTGATCCGTGGGCATTCGCCGACTCGGCGGCGAGCGCGGACCTCGCCGCTGCCATCCAGGCCTTGCCGCCGTGGGTGGATATGATAGCCGTCGTCGATGTCGCCGATCCTCAGTACGAGCCGATGGGCGCTAACCTGGCGGAACGGCTCAACGCCCTCCTCGGCGAGGCTGGCCGGCAGGTCAGCTTCGTCCATGACGCCGACGGATTCGTGCAAATTGTTGAAGGAGTCATCGTACGAGCGCAGAACGCCTACTTCCGTAAGGGTCCCACGTTTCCGCCCCCGGGGCCCCTT
>JADGGF010000510.1 GCA_019690055.1 Micromonosporaceae bacterium | reverse complement strand
CCCCGCGCCAGTCCCGGACCGCCGAACGCCTCGAACCATCGGCGACGCACGTCACCGGCGACGGTGCCCATGGCGACGTTCTGCCACACCGTGAGTTCGGGGATGAGCCGAGGCGTCTGAAAGGTTCGGATGATGCCCAGCCGGTTGCGCTGCCGGGGCGACGACGACGCGAGGGCGGTGACCTGGTCGCCGTCGTGCAGCGCCAGCTCGGTGACCGTGGCCGGCACGAAGCCGGTGATCGCGTTGATGACGGTGCTCTTGCCGGCGCCGTTGGGCCCGATCAGCCCGAGGACGGCGCCGGCGACGATGTCCAGGTTGAGTCGGTCCACGGCGACCACACCGCCGAACGTCACGGTCAGGTCGCGCACCGAGAGCCGCATCGCGCTCATCGGACCGCCCCTTTCAGAATCCGGAGCCGATCGCTGGCCCAGATCGCGATCTGGTTGAGTCCGCGCGGCATGAACAGGGATACCAACGCGAGCGCGACGCCGTAGAACACCAGCCGGTACTCGGCGAGGGGCCGCAGCAGCTCCGGCAGGGTGACCACGACGACCGCACCGAGCACCGGGGCCCACCGCCAGCCCCGACCGCCGATGATGGCGATGGCGATCAGCTTGACGGACGTCTCCAGCGTGACCTGATCGGGGCCGATGTAGTGGACGAGCTGGGCCAGGAAGGACCCGGCCGCCGTCACGGGCACGGAGCTGATCATGAAAGCCACGAGCCGGACCGTCGGCACCGACAACCCGAGTGACTGGGACGCGGGCAGGTCGAACCGCGTGGCCAGCATCGCGGTGCCCAGCGGTGATTCCCGCAGGCTGCTCTGCAGGAAGTACGCGACCGCCAGGACCACCCCGGAACTGACGAGGACCTGCGACGATCCGACGAAGCCCGGCACGCCGAGCTGCTGGATCCCCGCGATTCCCGCATATCCGCGCGTGATGGCGGTGGCGTTCTGCACCGCGACGATTGAGAGCAGGCCGATCGCCAGGGTCGTGATCGCGAAGTAGTAGCCGGAGACCCGCAGCGTCACGCCGACGATGAGAGCCGCGAGCACGAGGGACAGGATGACGGGGAGGATGAGCGCGAGCGGGACCGACACTGCGGACAGTCGCGCCCAGCCGTACGCGCCGATGGCCAGGAACGCGACGTGGCCGAGCGAGACCAGTCCGGTGTAGCCCACGAGGATGTTCAAGCCGATGCCCGCGAGCGCGAAGATGGCGGTGATCGCCGCGATCTGAGCCTCGTGCTGGCCCAGGATGGTGGCCAGGACGACCGCCGCGACGGCGATCGCCCCGGCCTCGATGGCGTAGACGCCCTGGCGTGTTGCTCGCATCAGACCACCCTTGCCTGAATACGCCTGGCCACGAGGATGCCCTGCGGCAGGATCAGCAGCACGCCCATGATGACCAGCGGCGCGATCGCCTGCCGGGCGGCGGTGCCGAGATATCCGGCCGCGTAGGTCTCGGCCAGACCGAGGATCACGCCGCCCACGGCGGCCCCGTATGGGTGTCGCAGCCCACCGATCATTGCGGCGGCGAAGCCGCTGATGGTCAGCGCGACACCCATAGCGGCGCTCACCAGGATGACCGTTCCCAGCAGGACCCCCGCGAACGTGCCCACGACGCCGGCGAACGTCCAGCCCACGACCGTCAGCACCGCTACGGGTACCCCCGACAGTCGGGCCGCGTCGACATCCGCCGACATCGCCCGCATCTCCAGTCCGATGTCCGTCTTCCGGTAGAAGAACAGGAACGCGACCATGAGCAGGGCGGCGGCCACCACGATGATGAAGTAGTCGTACGAGATGCTGTACGACTCCAGCTTGACGTCGAACGCGGTGACCGGGCTCCTCAGCCGATACGTCTCGGAGCCGAGGATGTTGTTCGCGAGGTTCGCCAGCACGATGGAGATGCCGATCGTGCCGACGATGATCAGGTCGATGTCCCGTCGCCGGGCGACCGCTGGCTTCACGAACAACAGCCCAAGGAGGACGCAGGCGACCAGGACGATCGCCGCCGCCTCCAGGAATCCAACCAGGTAGCTGGATCCCGCTGTGGTACGGACGGCCACGAACAGCGCCGCGACCATGATGATGTCGCCCTGGGCGAAGTTGAGGACGCCCGTACCGTTGAACAGCGTCGAGATGCCGAGCGCGGACAGCGCGTAGCCACAGCCAATGCAGAGGCCGATGATCGTGAAGTAGAGCAGGTCAGTCATCGTGGTGTCGGGTCAGACGGCTTGCGTCTGGCCAGCCCTCCAGACTCGGAACGACAGGTCATCGGCCTTGATGGGGGCCCGTTCGGTCAGGTTCCACGGCGACTTGCCGGTGGCCTGACCCTCGATCGCGGTCGCCTTGGACAGCCACTCCTGCACGGCCTCGCGGGTCGTACCGCCCTCCTTGAGCGCCTGGATGAGCGCCGACATGGCGTCGTAGGCGGCCGCACCCTCGAACGTCAGCGGATCGTTCGGGTAGGCCTTGGCCCAGGCATCGGCCAGCGCCTTGCCGCCCGGGGACGTGCTGTTGTACGGGGTCATGTAGTACAGGCCGTCCGCGTCCGTGCCGGCGATCTCGCCGATGGCGATGTCACCGGCCGCGACGTTGCCGATGATCGGTACGTCCCAGCCGATCTCCTTCTTGCCCTTCACCACGGCCGAGTACGGCGTGCCGAAGCTGAACATCGCGATGAAGTCGGGGTTCGTCCGCCGCAGCGAGACCAGTTGCCCGGTGAGGTTGGAGGCGGTCGGTTCGAACGTCTCCGACCCGACGATCTCGATGTCGGAGGCGCCGATGATTTTCTCCAGTTGCTCCTTGGCCGAGGTGCCGTAGGCGCCGGTGTCGGTGAAGAGCCCGACCGTCTTGAAGCCGTTCTGGTGGGCGAAGTTGATGACCGCCGCAATCTGCTCCGAGTCGCGCGCGTTCATCTGGTACTGGTACGGGTTGTTGATGGCGTTGCTGGCCCCGAAGACGAACTCGGGCATTTTCGCGCTCTCCACCGCTTCGGCCTGGGCGAGCGCGACCGGGGACGAGTGGGCGCCGAACATCGCGACCGCGCCCTCCTGGGCGAACCGGGTCACCAGGAGCACGGCCTCGCTCGGGTTGTTGGCGTCATCCTGGACGTCGAGCTCGATATTGATGTTGCCCAGCTCGCCCGACTGCCGGGCCTGGTTCACGCGAAGCTCCAGACCCTTGCGGTAGAGGTTGCCGGTGCGGGCCACCGTGCCGGAGAAGGGCAGGGCGACCCCGATCAGGACGGTGTTCGGCTTGCCCGGTTCGTCGGCCGGGGGAGTGACGTTGCCGGAGTCCAGACTGCACGCCGCCACCATACTGACGGTCAGCGCCGCGACCAGGGCAGTACGGCCCACAGCGAAGCGACGTTGCTTCTTGTTGAACATCGAATCTCCTTTGATGAGAACCAGCCGGTGGTGCTGGTCCCTGCTCCCCTGATGGGAC
>JADGGF010000509.1 GCA_019690055.1 Micromonosporaceae bacterium | reverse complement strand
GGGCTGATGGGCACCGACGTGCTGGGCCCGGAGCCGAGCCGCCAGGTACGGGCGCTGGGCATGTCCACCAACATCGGGCGCGCCAACTCTCGACGCATTGAACTGCGCGGCTACGACCTGGTCGACGACCTCATCGGCAAGGTCTCCTATGCCGAGGCGCTCCTCCTCGCGGTCACCGGCCGGCGGCCGACCAGCGCGGAGGTGGGCGCCCTGGACGCCGTGCTGGTCAGCCTCATCGACCATGGCATGCAGCCGAGCGCGCTGGCCGCCCGCCTGACCTACTCCGGCGCACCCGATGCGGTGCAGGGGGCGATGGCCGCTGGCCTGCTGGGCGCCGGCAGCTCGCTGCTCGGCTCGATGGAGCAGGTCGGCCGGTTGCTCAGCGACATCGGGGAAGCCGTGCGCGCGGGGACGGATCCGCGCAGCGCCGCCAAGCGCGAGGTCACGCGGATCCTCGAGGAGACGCGGCGAGTGCCCGGGTTCGGTCATCGACTCCACCACCACGGCGACCCCCGCGGTACCCGCCTGCTCCAGGTCGCGGAGACGTTGGGCGTGGCGACCGAGGAGATGAGCTGGCTCACGATGGTGGGCGCGGAGATCGAGGCCCAGACCGGCCGCCGCGTCGCGGTGAACGCCACGGGCGCGGCAGCGGCGATCCTGCTCGGCATCGGCGTTCCCTGGCGGCTGCAGCGGGGCATCGCGATCGTCAGCCGAGCCGCCGGGCTGCTGGCCCACATCGGCGAGGAGGTCGAATCCCCGATCACCCCGGCGGTCCGCAGTGCCCTGCGGGCGGCGAGCTGGCTCGACGACGACCCCACCGCGGGCGAGCGGGACGAGAGCGACCGCGGGACGGACAACCACGGCGACGTAAGCCACGAGACGGCCGAGCACGGGAATGCCAGAAACCAGGGTGAGGAGGGAGACCTCGATGCCTGACCCGTCGTCGGTGGTCGGCAACAGCACCGACTGGCAGCCCTTCGAATGTGCCCGGTGGCGGTCCGAACTGGTGCGCGAGGTGTCCGGCCTGGCGCAGGAACCGTACCTGCCCACCGACGGCGGCGCCGAACTCGTGCCACCGTCCTTCCTCAGCGCGCAGTATGTCGACGCCTTCGCGCTCGGCATCCCCGATGCACCCGCCCGGCTCAACGGCGGCAACCAGTGCCGATGGCTCGCGGACGTCCGTGTGGGCGACCTGCTCGAGCGTAAGTCCACAGTGGTCGATGCGGACGTGAAGACCGGTCGGACCGGGCGGCTGGAGATCTACACGATCGAGACGGTCTACCGCCGGGCGGGATCGGGCGAACCGGTGGCGCGGCTCGGTTACACGGCGATCCGCCGCTACCCGAGCGAGGCGAACCCGTCCGACACCGCCGCGCGGCCGTCCGACACCGCCCCGCGGCCGTCCGTCACTGCGGCACCATCGCCGTCCGGGGCGGACCGCCCGCGAGAGGAGGCGCAGGTGCCCGCGGGTGCGACGAAGCTGTTCGTCACGAGCGTGGCGCCGCGGGACGTGGTGCGCTACGCCGTCGCGACCGACGACCTCTACGAGGCGCACTACGACCAGCCGTTCGCCCGCGCGAGCGGGCTGCCCGGCACGATCGTCCACGGCCTGCTCAAGATGGCGTGGCTCGCGCGGGGTGCCCTCGAGTACGGCGGCGCGGGCAGCGTGGTGCGCGAGATCTCCGCCACGTACCGCGGCATGGACCTGGTCGGGGAGAGCTTCACCGTTTGGGCGTTGCCCGACAACGCCCCTGACAGCGCAGACACCACGCGCCTGCGCCTGTATGGACAGTCACACAGCGGCGCAATCTCAACGACGGGCACCGCAGTCATCGAGCACAGGAAATGAGGAGTGAGTAACGTGACCGCGCAACCTGTCACCGTCGAATACGACGCCGACCTGCTGCCACCGGAGCCCGGCCAGACGTTGCTGATCAACGGCGAGTGGACCTCGGCCGAGGCGACCTTCGATGTCACCGACCCGGCGACCCTTGAGGTGATTGGGCGAGCGGCCGACGCCGGCGCGGCTGAGGCGATGGCGGCGTTCGAGGCGGCGGTCGCCGCGTACGACGCCTGGCGCGCCGAACCCGCCGAGTCCCGGGCCGCCCGCCTGCGCGCGGCCGTGGCCGACATCCGGGCCCGGGCCGAAAGCCTGGCGCGGCTTCTGTCGATCGAGAACGGCAAGCCGTACGCGGAGGCGTACGGGGAGATCCTGCGCGGGGCCGCCATGCTCGAGTGGGGCGCCGAGGAGGGCCGGCGGATCTACGGTCGGGTCACGCAACCCTCCGCCAATGGCCGCGGCATCGTCCTCACCAGCCCGATCGGGCCCGCCCTCGTGATTACGCCGTGGAACTTCCCGGCGAGCATGCTCATGCGCAAGATCGGGCTGTCGCTGTCGGCCGGCTCCCCCGTGGTCGCCAAGCCGGCCGAGCAGACGCCGCTCATCGCGGTCGCCGTGACCCGGCTCATCAACGAGCACCTGCCGCCCGGCGTGCTGAACGTCGTGACGACCCAACGGCCGGCCGCCGTGGTCGACGCCATCATGGCGGATTCGCGCCTGCGCAAGATCACGTTCACCGGCTCGACCGAGGTGGGGTTGATGCTGGCTCGCCGGCCCAGTGCCGTGCTCCGCCGTATCTCCCTGGAGATGGGCGGTCACTCGCCCGCGATCGTCTTCCCCGACGCGGACATCGAGACAACGGCGACCAACATCATGCTGGCCAAGTTCCCCAACGCCGGCCAGAGCTGCATCTCCATCAACCGCCTGTTCCTGCACCGGTCCATCGCCAGCGAGCTGACCACCATGCTCGTGGAGCGCGTGGGCAACCTGCGCCTGGGGCGCGGGCTCACTGAAGGGGTGACGACCGGGCCGCTCATCGACTTCGCCGGACTCGACAAGGTGGAGCGGCACGTCACGGACGCGGTGTCCAGAGGGGCCAAGGTGCTCACGGGCGGCAAGCGGTGGACGCCGGACGATGCCCGTCTCAAGGGCGCCTTCTACGAGCCAACCGTTCTGACCAATGTGGACGAGAGCATGGAGATCGCTCACGAGGAGACCTTCGGCCCCGTCCTTCCCATCTACACGTTCGACGATGACGACGACGTCATCGAACGCGCGAACAACACGACATACGGACTCGCGGCGTACGTCTTCGGTTCGGACTTCAACCGGATCTGGGACGCGATGGAGCGCCTCGAGTTCGGCGTCATCGGTGTCAACGATCCCCTGCCCAACCGGCCGGAACTGCCCTTCGGCGGCTTCAAGAACAGCGGCCAGGGGCGTGAGGGCGGGACGGAAGGCATCGAGGACTACGTAGAGACCAAAGCGGTCGCCATCAAGAAGTAACGCCAATAGTGAACGACGCGACGGCGCCGAATGACTCGCCGAGTCCGCTCCGGCGCTGCGCGGAATTACCCGCAGCGCGCGCACCGGAATAAACGAGCAACTAGTCGGCG
>JADGGF010000508.1 GCA_019690055.1 Micromonosporaceae bacterium | reverse complement strand
GGTCCCAGGCGTACCAAAGCAGGGCCTGGACGACCCCGAGCATGGCGATGAACCCCGGGTTGCGCCAGGGCAGGCGGATCGGGGCGCCGAGCCCGAGCCAGAAGGAGCGCAGCAGCGACGGGTAGCGGGCTTTACGGGTGTAGTGGCGGGCCGGCTCGCTCTTGGGCGGCCGCATGTCCGGCGGGGGCGTGGTGATCGTGCGCGGCAGGTACTGCGTGCCCAGCAGGTAGGCGCCGCCTCCGCCACAGGTGACCAGGTGGCGGCGGTCATCGTGCCGGCGGTCGTCCCGCTCGCCGCTGGCGTCGCCGCTCGCCTCGGCGTCGGTGCGCTCGTAGCGCGCGTAGTGGTGCCAGTCACCGGAGATCATGAGCGGCACCGTGATCCGCTTCGGCGGCGGGACGAACCGGCCCCGGTACGCCTGGTGCAGCCACGCCTCCTGCCCGGCCGGATCGATGACGGTTCGCAGGAAGGAGTCGGTCACCCGGTACACGTCGGGGTCGTCGTGGCCCTGAACCCAGGCCGGCTCGGGTGTGCAGAGGATGATCCGGTCGCCGTCGCGCAGTGACTCGTTGATGATCCGGTGGAAGTACTCCCGCTGCGGTTCGTCGATATATGCATTCTCCTGCGCATCGATGCCGAACAGCCACCAGCCGTGCGGCAGCTTGATCGCGAAGTAGCTGCGCCGCTGCCGGGTGCGCCACGCGCCGATCGACTCCCGGCCGGTGGCGAAGACCCGCAGGAACGCGGTCAGTCCGTCGTACCAGTCGTGGTTGCCGGGCAGCGCGTAGATCGTCGGGGCTGGCTGGCCGGGCGCCACGTCGGGCAGGGCGGCGGTGAACGGGCCGCGGAACCGGTCGTCGTAGTTGGCCGGGCTGGGCGTCGGGTAGACCTGGTCCCCGCCGAGCACGAGCACCTGCGCGCGGGGCAGCGGCTGCTCGACCCCGTCGACGGTCAGGCTCTCCTGGCCGAGCGAGTACGCCACGGCGTAGGTCGCGTGGAACCCGTCCCCGGTGTCGGCGACGTAGTCCAGCCACAACTCGTGCCGGCCCTCGTCCTCCCGGTACGCCTCGTCCGAGAAGAAGATTTGATGTTCTCGCTTGTCCAGGTACGCCCCGATTCCCTCGGCCAGGGCGACCTGCAGTCCGGTCCGAGCCAGCTCGCCGGGCGAGAGCCACTGCACGGGCGGCCGCGGGGTGAAGAAGTCGGTACGCAGCGCGCGGGTGGACAGCCCGGTGGGGCGCCGACGGGGCAGCGGTGGTGTCATGGCCCGGCAACTTAGCGTGAGGCCGACCATTGCGCAGCCCTCCGGGCTGTCGTGTCGCAACCCCGTGAGTCGTACCGGCGCGCCCCCTGCCAGACGGGAGCCTCTGTCAGACTGGGTAAGGTGACGATCGACCTGGATACGATGCCGGTCGAGCCGACGCCCCGGCCGCGGCTTGGCACCCGTCGTTCCCGCTGGATGCTTGCCGGTGTCGCGGCCGCGGTGGTCGCCGCGGCGGCCGTGGCGGTGGTCCTCGGCGGCTCACCCCCGCCCGCCACTCCACCCCCCGACATCGACGGTCAGCTGCGGTGGGTGGCGAAGCTGGTCGATGCGTCTCCCCGGGGGTCGCTGGCCGCCGACGCCTCCTTCACCCGCGAGCTCGCCGACCGGGTCGGGCAGGCGGTGTCCACCTTCGGCCTGGTGTTCTTCTCGTCCAACACCGGTACGCCGCGACGGCTGAGCACCCGGGTCCTCTTCGCCGATGACATCGACAACTATCGGGTTGTACTGCTGTCCCTGCGCAACGACGAGATAACGGATGACCGGCGGCGGTACGCCCTGACGTACGTGCTGTGGCTCTATGGCCCCCGCGGCGCAACGCCCGAGGCGCTGACGAGGACGATCTCCGTGAGCGCGACCCGGGAGGCGGCCTACCGGCTGGACCCCGCGACTCCGGTCGTGTCGGCGCTCATCGGCGCTGCGGACGACCCGCTCTGGGTCGTGCTCGCCCCGCCCGAATGCGATCTCGCCACCGCGCCGGCGAGCAACCTGACCGACTGGACCCCGGACACGACCGGCTACCTGGCACACCGCCTCCGCGCGGACGGGCCGTTGTACTGGCGCGCGACCTGCCAGGGCGTCGTCCGCGAGATAGGCCCCGCCCCCCGACCCGCGATCACCGACCGGGACGTGGACCGGCTGATGGCCAGCGCCGAGGGCCACCCCGACCGCAGGTGGCTCGGCAGTCAGGCCAGCCAGCTGGCCGGGACGTACGGGTCGGAGTTGGTGAATCTGGGCCGAGTGCTGTGGTCCGGGAACGTCGCCCTGTCCGCTCACGCGACGTTGCCCGCCGCCCCGTTCGCCCTGGTCCAGGTCGGCGACGGCGTGGCCGAGGTGGTCGACGTTCCCGTCGACACGACCGTCACGGTGCTCGTGGCCCCCCGGGCTCGCGGGGGGTGGATCGGCAGTGTCTCGACCGTGGTGCGCACCAGCCCCGACGAGGAATGGGGCATCGACGACACCACGTTCGCCGCACCCGACAACCCGCACGGTCTGATCGCCGTCCGGCTCGACCGCTGGAACGGTCAGGTTCTCGTGCTGGCCCGCTCGCCGGAGGTGGCGCGCGTACGAATCGTCGACGGCGACGGCAGGGTGCTCGACGAGGCCCCAGTAGATGGTTCCTCAGGGGACCACCCGCCCGTCATGCTGGCCCCCGACCGGAACGCACCACACGACGGCCTCCACGTCGCCGCGCTCGACGTGACCGGAAAGACCCTGACGACGGTCGAACTCGCCGATACCCGGGTCAGCCTGGACCGCGTCACCGTGTGGTCCTGAGTTCCGCCCCAGTACCGGCCGATCCGCCGATGCCCGCCGCCCGGCCGGCGCTTAGGATTCGGCGGGCCCGTGTGGACCTGACCGAACCGCCGATGCCGGCGGGGACGGTGTCGTGGTCTGCTGACCGGGACCAGCGCATCCGGTGGTTCGGCCCGGCGAGCGTCGCCGGGTCCGTGAATCGGAGAAGGTGGCATGGACCTGAACGTCGACCAGCTCTTCACCGCCGACAGCCTGCTCACGCTGCAGGGTGCCGCGGCCGTCACCTATCTGGTGCCGAACGTGCTCGGCGCGATCATCCCCATGCCGGATCGGGTCCGTGCGCTCATCGCCCTGCTCATCGCGCTCGGCCTCTCGTTCTACGCCGCCTCGCTCGGCCAGTCGGAGGGTGTGATCACCTGGGTGGTCGCGCTGCTCAACGGGTTCCTCATCGCGGGGTCGGCGCTGGGCTTCAACCAGATCACCGGCGGCCGCGCGCCGAGGCCCCAGGGCGAGCCGACCGTCGCCGCACCCGCACCCGCCGCGCCCGTACCGGCTCCGGCCGCGCCCGTACCGGCGCCCGCCGGCGAGCCTGGCGGGGCCGACCGCTGGTCCGCGCCCGGCGGGCCGGCCTCGCCGGCGGGTGCTCCGCCCGTACCGCCCCCCGCCCCGGCTC
>JADGGF010000507.1 GCA_019690055.1 Micromonosporaceae bacterium | reverse complement strand
CCGCCTTCCACGCCGTGGCTGACGAACCCGACGGCCTTGTTGTTCCACTCGGTGTACAGGTAGTCGATCGCGTTCTTCAGTCCGGCCGGGGCGGAGTGGCGAGAAGGTCGACGACACCATGAGCACCCAACGCGACACCGGAGGCGGCCCGGCCAGCCCGAGCCATGGTGGCCCGACGCCTTCCGTGGCCCGCCCGACATTGACCTGTTGACGACGGCATCGGGGGTGGGCCGGTCGTCGGCCGTACGATGGCGCCCGTGCTGGCGCTACAGATCGTGGCCTCGGTCGGCTTGGCCGCCTGGCTGTGGTTGGCGCTGCTGCGGGGCCGATTCTGGTGGACCGACGTCCGCCTGCCGGCGGTGCCGGAACCGGCGCACTGGCCGTCGGTCGCGGTCGTCGTACCGGCGCGGAACGAGGCCGAGATCCTGCCCCGCACGGTGCCGACGCTGCTGGCGTTGCGGTACCCGGGTCCGTTGCAGGTGATCGTCGTCGATGACGGGTCGACCGACGGGACCGGGCCGCTCGTGGCGGAACGCTGGCCGCAGGTACGCCTCGTCTCCCCCGGACCGGTACCGCCTGGTTGGGCCGGCAAGCTCTGGGCGTTGCGGGCCGGGGTCGAGGCGGCGGGCGATGTCGACCTGCTTCTCTTCACCGATGCGGACATCACCCACACGCCGGACTCGCTGTCCCGCCTCGTGGCCCTGGCCGAGCACCGACGTTTGGACCTCGTCTCGCAGATGGCCCGGCTTCGCTGCCGCACCGGGTGGGAACGCCTCGTGGTCCCCGCATTCGTCTATTTCTTCGCGATGCTCTATCCGGTGCGCTGGGTGAACCGCCCAGGGGCGCGGACCGCCGCGGCCGCCGGCGGGTGCGTGCTGCTGCGCCGCGACGCCCTGAACCGCGCCGGCGGGCTGGACGCCATCCGTGGCGCGATCATCGACGACGTGGCGCTGGCCACGGCCGTGAAACGCAGCGGCGGCCGGGTGTACCTCGGGCTGGCCGGCACGGTCGCCTCCGTACGCCCCTACCCGTCACTCGCCGCGCTGTGGCACATGGTCGCCCGCAGCGCCTACGCCCAGCTGCGCCACAACCCGCTCCTGCTCGCCGGCACCACGCTTGGCCTGGCCGCGGTGTTCCTCGGGCCACCGGTATCCACTGTGGTCGGACTCGCCGGCGACCGCCTGCTGGCCGGAATCGGCGCGGCGGCGTGGTTGGTGATGACCGTGACGTACGTCCCGATGCTGCGCTACTACGGGCAACCCGCGCTGGCCGCGCTGCTACTGCCGTTCACGGCCACGCTCTACCTCGGCATGACCATCGACTCCGCCCGACGCCACTACGCCGGCCGCGGCGCCGCGTGGAAAGGCCGCACCTACTCACACCGGCTGCCCAGCCCCTGACCTCAGTTCGTTCCTACCAGACCGTACCTTTATTCACGTCGCCCATCTCGATGCCTTGAACCGACGTCACCGCGGTCAACGACCCTGCACACGCGTACCAACTCGGTTGCCCGGTCAGCTGACCCGCGCACCGGGGAGCCCGGCGCCGGGACCTCCGCCCCGTCCCGCTCGACGCGTCCGGGTGGACCCATAGGCGGGCGGACTCGTGGCGGTCAGCACGGGTACTCCATCCACAGTCCCTCGCGTGGGATCGGGGTGAAGAAGTCGTTCATGCGCAGCGCTTTACCACCGTCGATGAGCTGCACGGTGTACTCCGTGCCGACGGGCGTCGACGTTCCATAACCTGGCTGGATGACCCGGTCGACCACGATCGTCGGGGTGCCCTGCTTGAGGACGAGGCGGATCGCCAAGACCTCCAACCGGCTCTCCATGGTTCCCTCTTTGAAGGTCCAGGACTCCATGCGCCCGGTCCGGTCGGGTCCAATCTCGATGCCGATGTATCCGTCACCGCATGACCACTCGTACTTCCCGACATAGGCATTCAGGACGGCGGCGGGGTCGTCGATGACGATGTCATAGATGGCGTCGCTTCGTCCGCCGAGGCTGGCGATGTGATCCCACAGGTCCCGCGCGCCGGTGACGAGAAGATGGGCGGCGGTCAGGATGGCCCCCACGGCCGTCCCCACCATCGACAGCACGACGCCGGCGGCGAAGATCCGAACGTCCTGAAGCTGCGACTTCATGAGTTCGGGTACGCACTTCCACGCGAACTTCAGCGTCTCCCACGCCGTGTCGGCGGTTTCGAGCGTGACGAGGCCTCGCATGCCCTTCAGGCACTCGCTGAGCGCTCTCACCTCGGGCGTGGCCTCGCTGGTGGCCCCGAGGAGCACGGCAAGCCGGTCCACCGCGTTCCTCGCCGCCGTCCCCAACGTGCTGCCGGCGGCCCGAGCAACCAACGCGTACGTCTCGGCGCCGAAGAAGATCGCCGAGACGGTCCACGCGACAACCGACGACTCGACCGTGACTCGACCCGATGCCCCGTCCGGAACGATCAACGTCAACGTATCGCCGCCGTCCACGATCCGCGCGGCGGTGCCGCTCGGTTTCGACACGGCCGCGCCGAGCGCGCGAGCCACGGTGTCGAAGTCGAGGCTGACCGACGCGCCATCGGCGACCCGCCAGGTCTCCGGATAGGTGATCTGTAGGTAGGTCCTGGTGTTGTTTGTAACCTTCAGCACTCGGCGGCCGTTCTCGACGCCGAAGCACCACTTCACCCGGTCGCCACGGTCGCTGGTGACCTGAACACCGTTCGCGCGTGCGGCCGCCTCGTCACCGCACCGCGGCTGGGCCGCGCCCGCCCGGCCGGTGATGAAATTGCGGAATGAGTCCCACCGGTCGCTGACCCACTTCTTGACGTCGATCCCGCCGAGAAAACCGAACGAGAAGTGATCCACCGTGGCCGAGACGGTGCCCTGGCTCGCGTCATAAGTCGTGGGCACCCACCGCCACTCACCGACACCGTCCTGCCAGGCGACTACCGGAATCACAGACTCGTCGTCCACACCCGGCGGGGCCGGAAAGGTCACGGTCGCGGGTTGGATTAGGCCGCCGGGGACGTCAACGGTCACGCTGGGGCCGAGGGCGTCCAAGCCTTCCGCCAGGAGAGGTGACTCGACGCCCTCGGTCACCGTCAGCTTCACCGTGGGGCCCTCGGCGGCGCCGCCGTCGGGCACGGTGACCGTGATGCCGGCCGCTGTGAGTGTCGTGGCCGACCCGGCCTGAATCTTTGCCGTCGCCTCGCCGACGACATTCGACGGGTCATCGCTCCGGCAGGCCGTCGTAAACGTGGCCATGAGACAGAACACAGCGACGGCGCTCACCAGTCGGCGGCCGATACTCGGACTCACGTGCCAAGAGTAAAAACGCCCACCATGCACGGACCAGACCAAACCGGCGAATGCCAGCTATCTAACTGGTCACGTCAGGCATGGCTAAATTGCCGGTCGGCGCATCAGCTGTTCGTCCGGAACTTCCCGATCAGCACCAAACTGAAAAGCAGCTTGCCTTTACT
>JADGGF010000506.1 GCA_019690055.1 Micromonosporaceae bacterium | reverse complement strand
TCGGGCGGTGTGGGACGGGCGCCGCCACCCGCCCCACAACTCACCCCGGTCACCGGGGTCGTCGCCCGCCCGCGAAACGAGGTGGCGGCGCGCGGATGCGCACCGCCCGACCCGGTCGTGGGTGTGCGACACGTAAGGCCACTGTGGAGGTCATGACCACCATCGGCAAGGGTGTTGCCGTTGCCGGATGTGTCGGCAACAGCAACGCGGTTTCGCCGGCCACGGCGACTCGGTTGCGCCGGTCATGCCGCGCCGGGCGGGGGACGGCCCCCGATGAGTCGAGCTCGCGGTACGGATGCGGGCGGACGTTAGCATCGACGCATGGTGCGGCCGCCCGCCCAGCGTGCCCGAGGGGACGATCGGGGTACGGTCTTCGGGGCTGAACTGCGCCGGCTCCGCCTCGAGCGGAAGCTCTCGTTGGGCCAGCTGGCCGAGCGGGCGCACTACAGCCGCGGTCAGCTCAGCAAGATTGAGAACGGCGTCGTTCCGCCCACGCCTGAGCTGGCCCGGGCGTGCGACGACGCCCTGGAGGCGGGCGGCGCGCTGGTGCGGCTCGTGGCGCCGCGTCCGCCCCGCACACCGAAGTGGGCGGGAACACGACCGGTTGACCTGCCGCCAGCGACGCGGATCTTCGTCGGTCGGCAGCGCGAGCTCGCGCAGATCGTGGCCGGGTTGTCGATCACGCAGCCGCCAGCCCCGCGTGTCGTCGTGCTCCGCGGCGCCCCAGGGTCGGGCAAGACCCAGTTGGCGATCCAGGCCGCCGGTCGGCTGCTGGACCAGTATCCCGACGGATGCCTGTACCTGGATCTGCGGGGCGAGGGCACGGCGATCGGCGCGGCCGACGCGATGGACCGGCTGCTGCGCCGCGTCGGTGTCCCGGCGGAGGCGATCCCGCCCGAACCGGTCGAGCGCGCCGCCCTCTACCGGCGGGTCACGCGGGATCGTCGCCTGCTCCTCGTGCTGGACAACCCGGCGACCGCGGACGACGTCCTGCAGTTGGTCATTCCGGGCACGGCCGGCGGCGTGCTCGTGGTGACCCGGGCTCCGCTGCGCGCGCTGGACGACGCGGTCGACATCCGCCTCGGACCGCTGGAGGAGGACGAGGCCAGGGTCCTGTTTGGACGCATCGCGGGCGACGGCGTCGACCTGCCGACCACGCTCGTCGACCGGGTCGTCCGGGCCTGTGGCCGGATGCCGTTGGCGGTACGCATCGCGGCCGCGCGGCTGCGACCGCCGCACCAGGTGGAGATCGGCGAGCTGGTCAAGCAGCTCGAACATCCGGACCGTTCGCTGGCGGCGCTCGATGACGGCAGCCGCAGCGTGGCCCGGGCGTTCGCCGACTCCTGGTCGGCCATGCCCGACGCGCAGGGACGCCTGTTCGCGGCGCTGTCCGTGCACCCGGGGGCGACGTTCGACGCGTGGGCCGCGGCGACCATAGTGGACAGTGCGGTCGCCGATGTCCGGTCGGCCCTGCGGGGCCTGGTCGATGCGTCGCTGCTGGAGCTCACCGGCCCCGAGCGGTACGCGTTCCACGACCTGATCCGCTCCGTCGCCACCCACTACGCCACCACGATGCTCTCCGCCGCCGACCGGCACGCTGCCCGCACCCGGCTGCTGTCCGCGTACCTGGTCGCCGCGCAGCAGGCGGACGTGGCGGTCACGCCGACCCGCCACCGGGAACCAGCGGTGTCCCCGCCCTCATCAGCGCCGCCGCCGTTCGACTCGCCGGCCAGCGCGGCCGAATGGTTGGCGGTCGAGCAGGACAACCTGGTCCGCGTCATCGAGACGGCGGCCCGGCACGGCGAGCACGACACGTGCTGGAAGCTGGCGTACGCGATCCGGGACCACCTGTTCCGGACCAGGGCCATCGATGCCTGGGTAGAGTCGCACACCACCGCTCTCGCCGCCGCCCGGCGCAGCGGCGAACCGTGGGCCGTGGCGGTCACGCTCAACAACCTCGGGCTCGCGTACGCGTTGAGCCACCGTCCGGACGAGGCCGACCGGCACTACGTCGAGGCCTTGGATCTCTTCCGTGGCCTCGGGGACGCCTACGGCGAGGCGAACACCCTCGGACATCTGGCCTGGACGGCGTACCTGCGTACCGACTATGCCGTCGCCCAGGAACGGGCCCAGGCCGCCTTGGCGATCTACCGCGAGCGCGGGGTTGTCCGCAACATCGCCATCACGTTGCGCACCCTGGCTCTGGCCGAGGCGGCCCTGGGGCAGACCGAGGCGGCGATTGCCCATCTCGGCGAGTCGCTCGACGCCTGCGTGGCGTATGGACTGGTGCTGGACGAGGCGATGACGCTCAACTGTCTGGGCGAGGTCACCAGCGAGAATTCCGCGCAGTTCGCCGGAGCGGAATCCGCGAGAAGCTCGGCCGCGGCGGGGCTGTTCGTCCGAGCCTGGTGGCGGGCTCGGGCGAGCGGAAGCGTCTTTGAACAGGCCCGGGCGCTGCGGGGCATGGCGTCCGCCGCCGCGTCCCTGGGGCGCCACGAGACGGCCGCGCGGCTGTCCGCGTTCGCCGCATCGCTCGGCGGCCTTGGTCGATGGACCGACGTCACGGACGAGGCTCGCGATGGCTGACGACCACGCGGTGATCGTCCACAGTGTTGAGCAGATGCGCCGCGAGGCGAGCGTGCCGCCGCCGCCCGGCGAGGCCCCGATTCTCCCGTCCGTTCCGTAGTGGGGTCTGGTTCGCCCACGATCCCGGGACCGGCGTCCGGGACGGCCGATCACACAAAAGACGCAGGCCTGATCATTCGTCCGGCCCACGTCTCATCCACCAGACGTCCATATCTCTCCCATTTGGGGATGGGCGAAACGGAAACCCTCTAGCGATGCGGCGTCGTAGCGCGGGAGACTTTTTTCATTGGCAGATCACATGGGCTGGGATGAATGGTTGTGTTAGCGAACCAGGTGAGCAACGAGTCCATCAGGGTCGGCGGAATTACCCGTTTCTGGGCGCGCGGAGCGTTCCTGGCGGTTTTCGCCGTGCTGGCCTTGGTGCTGTCGGGCTGTGGCGGCGACAGCTTTGATATCAAGGGAACCTGGAAATCCGTCGGTGAATCAGGCTGGGGACAGGCCCAGCCGGGCGCCATCGTCCAGTTCGGCGACGGCCAGGCGAATCTGTACAGCCCTGCAGACAGGTACGCGTTCTACAAGGACGGTGACGATTATCGGCTGGATGTCACCGGACTCATCGGCGGAAACTTCAGTTTCGTGGTGAAGGTGGTCGACAAGAACAAGATCGAGCTGTATCAGGGCAGTGGCGGCGAGCCGGTGGTGGTGCTGACCCGAGTGTCATGATTTCGTCGGGCATGGCCCGGCACGTCGGCTGCCGGTCGTTCGGGCGACGCACCTTCTCCGCCCCGCGCGCGGCTGGGCGCAGGAAACCCACAGGAAGCGCCCAGCCGCGTCCCATCACCCCGCCGCGCAAAGGCCCAGTTGCCCCGCCCACCCGCCCCCCCATCG
>JADGGF010000505.1 GCA_019690055.1 Micromonosporaceae bacterium | reverse complement strand
TTCTGATCGCGAGGCGTTGCTGCGCCTGCGCGTGCTGAACGACGCGATCACGGCCCCGGCGAAGCTCAGCGCACTCATCAAGGAATTGGAGGACGCCGGGGTGACGGCGGGCGGCGACGCCCGGGCCGTGGTCTTCTCCGAGCGGGTGGCGACGCTGAACTGGCTCGCGTCCGTGGTGCCGGCGAGGCTCGGGCTGCCGGCCGAGGCGGTGCGGGTCATGCACGGCGGCAAGAGCGATGTCGAGCAGCAGGCCATTGTGGAGGAATTCGGGCTCGCCGGCAGCCCGGTGCGGCTGCTGCTCACCGGCGACATCGCCTCCGAGGGGGTGAACCTGCACCGCCAGTGCCACACGCTCATCCACTACGACATCCCGTGGAGCCTGATCCGCATCGAGCAGCGCAACGGCCGCATCGACCGCTACGGCCAGACGAAGCGACCGCAGTTCCGCGCTCTGCTGCTGACCTCCTCCACCCCCGGGGCGAAGGACGACACGACGGTCGCCGAGGCACTGCTGCGCAAGGAGCAGGAGGCGCACAAGAGCATCGGGGCGGTCGAGCCGGTGACCGGGCTGTTCGACGCGAAGAAGGAAGAGGACCGGCTCGTTCACGACCTGCTGCTCGGTCTGACCGCCGAGGAGTCACTGGAGGCGAGCACCGAACGAGATGTCCTGGCCGATCTGCTCGCTGGCGTCGGCGAGGTGCCGACGACGGTGGAACCGGCCCGCGCCCGGGTCCCGTCTCTGTTCGCCAGCACCGAGGCGTTCGTGCACGAGGCGCTTCGTGAGCTGTACCAGTCGCCCGAGGACGAGATCGGACTCAGCCGGGAGGACGAGGTGTTCGCCCTCACCGCGCCCGACGATTTGATCCAGCGCCTGACCGATCTGCCCCGCAGCTACCTGGCCGACCACCAGGTCGACGGTGAGCTGCGGCTGCGCCTGACCTTCGACCGCGCGGCGGCTCAGCGCTCCCTCGACGAGGCCCGGCGACAGCGCAAGACGAGCTGGCCGCGGGTGGGCTTCGTCTCCGACATTCACCCGTTGGTCGACTGGCTGGTCGACCGGCTGCTGATCCGGCTCGGTCGGCAGGAGGCGCCGGTGCTGGCCGCCGCGGTGACCGCGCCCGTGTTCCTCATTCAGGGCGTGCTGGCCGACGCCGAGGGGCGGCCGGTCGTGGTGCGCTACCTCGCCATCGACGGGCTGCCGGCCGCGCCGCGTGTCCGCCCGATGGAGCCGGTGTTGAGCGAGGCGAAGGTCGGGCCGGACATGCCCAACCCGATGCTGCCGCCGGCCGGCGACCTGCAGAGCCTGCTGCCGTACGCGCTGGACGCCGCCCGGGCCGAGCTGGCCGCCGACGTCACCGGAGATGTCTCGGGTGAGCCGTTGATCCGTGTGCTCGCCGTGTTGAGGAGTCTGTCATGAGTCTCGAGGCGCTCACCAACCACCGCGAGTACCTGTCGGCCCACTACCTGGCCGAGGTTCTGCCCGGCAGCCTCAAGAAGGGCCTGCTCACCGAGTGGGCGGCGCGGGAGAAGAAGGGCGAGCCGACGCCCCGAATGGGCCTGCGCGGCATGCGTCAGGCCTACTTTGCCGCGAAGTCTGACCGCCTCGAGCTGCTCGAGTCCAGGGCGGGCGACGAGCCTCGCCTCGCCCTGACCCGCAAGCTGCACCAGGAGATCCTCGCTGCGCTCGGGCTCACCCCGGAACGGTTGACGGGGAGCCATCTCTCCATCGTGGAGGGATGGTGGGCCGATGACACGGACGAGGCGGGCGACGCCGACGGTGCCGGCCGGCTCCTGGAGCCGGTCGAGGTCGAGCCGCGTGAGGTCATCACGTCGTGCTTCGACTACGCCAGTCACCTGCTCACCAGCGACGACCCGCCCCGCTACGTGCTGATCCTCAACGGCCCGGTGCTCACGCTCGCCGACCGGCACACCTGGGCCGAGGGGCGGTACCTGGCCGCGAACCTCGATGTCGCCTTCGGCCGCAACGACACCAGCCCGGGCGGTGAGCTGGACACGATCGCGGCGCTCTTCGGGGTCGACAGCCTGCTGCCCCCCGAGGAGGGCGGCGATCCCCAACTGGCCAAGGTGGTCGACGAGTCGCGCCAGCACGCGGTCGGGGTGTCGAGTGAGCTGCGCGACGGGCTGCGCCGGTCGGTGGAGCTCATCGCGAACGAGGTGCTCGACCGGCTGCGCGAGCAGGGCATCAACCCGGTCGAGGTGATCGAGCCGAAGATCCTGACCCGGGACTGCCTGCGCTACCTGTACCGGATTCTGTTCCTGCTCTACGCCGAGGCCCGGCCCGAGCTGGGTGTGCTGCCGGTCGACGCCCCCGAGTACATCTCCGGCTACAGCATGGCCCGTCTGGGCGAGATCGTCTGGCGTCCGCTCGGGGGCGAGCAGGCGCGGCGCGGGCTGCACCTCTACCAGTCGCTGGAACTGCTCTTCCGCATGGTCGACCAGGGATACAACCCGCGCGGCAACCAGCGCATCGACGAGAAGACCAGCGAAGGCAAGATTCTGCGCTTCGAGCCGATGTACTCCGACCTGTTCCGGCCCAACGCGATCCGCTACATCGGCAAGAACGTCGACGCGTTGGACGGCGCGGACACCCGACTGCGGAACGCGACGCTCTACCAGGTGCTACGGCTGCTCATGCTCACCAGCGCCAAGCGACGGTCGCGCGGCCGGCGCAGCGGCGGCAAGCTGGAGCGGGGCGGCTTCATCTCCTACGCCCAGCTCGGCATCAACCAGCTCGGCGCCGTCTACGAGGGTCTGATGTCCTACACCGGGTTCATCGCCACCGAGGAGCTCTACGAGGTCGCCAAGGGCGGGGACCCGAAGGACGGCTCGTGGATGATCCCCGCGTCCAAGGTGGACGAATATCCGGACGAGGTCTTCGTGACCCGGGAAAACGAGATCACCGGGGTCAAGGAGCGGGTCAAGTACGCCCCCGGGTCGTTCGTCTACCGGCTCGCCGGCCGGGACCGCCAGACCAGCGCCTCCTACTACACCCCGCAGTCGCTGACCGAGGTCACCGTCCAGCTCGCCCTCGAGTACCGCCTCGACCAGGACGGCAAGAAGACTCCCGCCCGTGAGCTGCTCGACTGGACGATCTGCGAGCCGGCCCTGGGCTCGGGCGCGTTCCTCAACGAGGCGATCAACCAGGTTGCCGCCGAGTACCTGCGTCGCCGCCAGGAGGAGTTGGGTACCCGCATCGACCCTGACCAGTATGCTACCGAGCTGCAGAAGGTCAAGACCTATATCGCCCTGCACAACTGCTACGGGGTCGACCTCAACGAAACTGCCGTCGAGCTGGCCGAGGTGTCGATCTGGCTCAACGTCATGCACCGCGGCCTGAAGGCTCCGTGGTTCGGCCTGCACCTCCGGCGCGGCAACTCGCTCATCGGTGGACGTCGGCAGTACTACACGCCCCAGCAGATCAAGAACAAGGCGTGGCTCACGACCGCCCCAGCCGACCAGC
>JADGGF010000504.1 GCA_019690055.1 Micromonosporaceae bacterium | reverse complement strand
GGGGGGTTCGGCGTGCGAGGAGACGTTGACGAGCTGGTCGGCTTGCACCACCACGACCCGCTCCTGGCCCTCCACGTCGTCGTCGGCCGTGCGGCGCAGGACGGACGTACGATCTTCAATACGTACGATGCGGGCCAGCGAGCCCTCCCGCCCGGAGATGTCGCCGACCACACTGACCCGGTCCCCGACCACCACACCGCGCCGGCCGAGCTCCCGGGCCCGCATCGCCGTGACCAGCCGGCCGTCCACGGCGCAGGTGTAGCGGCCACGGTCGACGGCGACCACCACCGCGCTCACCGCCTCCTCGTGGCGCGGCCGGATGCGGGTGCGTGGGCGGGACGTGCGCCCGGGCCGGACCCGGACGTCGTCCTCGTCGTAGTCGTGCCGGCGCTTCAGACGGCCGCCTCCGCCACGATGCTGCGCCAGAGCGTGGGGAACTCGGGCATGGTCTTGGCGGTGCAGGCCACGTCGTCGAGTACGACGCCGGGCACGACCAGCCCGATGACCGCCGCCGCATGGGCCAGGCGGTGGTCGGCGTACGTCCGGAACGGTCCCCCACGCAGCGGACGGGGACGGATCTCCAGGCCGTCGGGCAGCTCGGTGACGTCGGCGCCGAGCCGATTGAGCTCGGTGGCCAGCGCCGCTACCCGATCGGTCTCGTGGCCCCGGATGTGGGCCACCCCGCGCAGTCGTGACGGGCGGTCGCCCAGCGCGGCCAGGGCGGCGAGCACCGGGGTCAGCTCGCTCACGTCCGACAGGTCCACATCGATGCCGCGGATGGTCCCGGCGCCCCTGATCGACAAACCTGCCTCGGTCACCGTGACGGTCGCCCCCATCGCGGTGAGCAGGTCGCGCAGCTGGTCGCCCGGCTGGGTGGTCTCCTGGGGCCAGCCCGGCACCGTGACCTGGCCCCCGGTGACCATCGCCGCCGCCAGGAACGGTGCCGCCGCCGACAGATCGGGCTCGATGGACCATTCCCGCCCGGCCAGTTTGCCCGGGGCCACCGCCCAGACGTCGGGCGTGGCGTCGTCGACCTCGGCCCCGGCCTGGCGCAGCATCGTGGCCGTCATGCGCAGGTGCGGGGCACTGGGCACCGGCGGCCCCTCGTGCCGGACGACCACACCGTTGCGGAAGGCGGGCGCAGCGAGCAGGAGAGCCGAGACAAATTGGCTCGACGTCGATGCATCGATGGTTACCTCGCCACCGGCCAGCTCCCCGGTGCCGTGCACGACCAGCGGCAGCCCGCCGGTCGGGCCGGCGGTCACCGCGACGCCCAGGTCGGCGAGGGCCCGGACCAGGGGGGCGAGTGGGCGCTGCCGCGCTTGCGGGTCGCCGTCGAACTCGACCCGGCCGTCGGCCAGCGCCGCAACCGGGGGCAGGAAGCGCATCACCGTGCCGGCCAGCCCGACGTCGATCGTCGCGGGGCCGTGCAGCGGTCGGGGGCTCACCACCCAGCGCGCCGGGTCGGTGTCGTCGATCTCCGTGCCCAGGGCGCGCAGCCCGGCCGCCATCAGCGTGGTGTCGCGGGCGCGCAGCGGCCTCCGGAGGGCGCCCGGGGCGTCCGCCAGGGCCGAGAGCACCAGGGCGCGCGCCGTCATCGACTTGGACCCGGGCAGCGTCACCGTCGCCCGCACCGGGCCGGAGGCGGTCGGCGCGGGCCAGGCGCCCGGCGCCGGCTTGCCGGTCGACGCCGCGCCAGCGCTGGGCGCGGACCCAGCGGCGGGCGTGGACCCAGCGGCGGGCGTGGGCTCCTCGGCCGGGCTGCTGGCGAGATTCTCGGTGTCGGGCACGTGACCATTCTGCCCCGTGTCGGGAAGGACGCCCTGCTGGGCACTAGGCGTCAACAAGGCGTCCTTCCTGACAACCGGGGCAACCGGACAGTGGGTACCGTCCGAGGCATGTGTGGGCGATACGCCTCGACGCGCAGCTCGGCGGATCTGGCCGCGCTGTTCGAGGTCGAGGACATGACCGACGGCGAGCTGGTGCCGAGCTACAACGTGGCGCCGACCGATCCCGCGCCGATCGTCCGGGTGTCGGCCCAGCGGGGCCCAGTACTGTGCGTGGCCCGGTGGGGCTTTCTGCCGCCGTGGTCACGCAGTCCCCGCGACGCGGCGCGGATGATCAATGCGCGGGCCGAGACCGTGGCGGGATCGCGGGTCTATGGCGAGGCGTTCGCCCGCCGGCGCTGCCTCGTGCCAGCGGACGGATGGTACGAGTGGCGCATAACGAGTGATACGACCGAACGGTCCGGTCGGGCCGGCCGGCCGGTGAAGCAGCCCTACTTCATGACCCGACCCGATGCCGTGGTGTTCGGGGGCGTGTGGTCGGTCTGGGGCACGGGCGCGGACGCGCGTCTCACATTCAGCATCATCACCGTCCCCGCCGTCGGCGACCTGGCGGCGGTGCACGACCGGATGCCGCTGCTGATCGAACCGCACCGGTGGGTTGATTGGTTGCGGGGTTCCGATATGGCCGGCCTGTTAACACCGCCGTCATCGAACTTCTGTGCCGACATTGAGATACGTCCGGTCTCGGCCGCTGTGGGTGATGTACGCAAAGATGGACCTGAGTTGGTGCATCCGCACACCGTGACCGATCCCGATCTGTCCACTGTGGAGTTTGCACCGACGTTGTTCTGATGCGCTGTCTTCGCGCATCAGCGTCGGTCATTTGGACCGGATCTGTCCGTTTCTTCGCGCGCGTTTTGGCGAGATCCCAACGAAACCCTTGTCTGGATCGGCTGGAGTGCGGTAGAACACAACGCCGGCATGTGGCGGGCAGGCCGCTGGTGCCGGTGCTTGCTGTTCGACGCGTACCAGCCGGCATGGACCGTGTCGGCCCGCGCGAGCCGAATCAGGTTCACTTCCCGGAAAACCCGGGAAGCAACCCACGGGGGAGGTGGGGTGTTTGACCAGGGCCCGGATGCCGCGCCCGCATGAGGTGGCAGCCGCTCGACGGGACCCGCGACTCCTGCGGGCGATCGAGGAAAGAGACGAGGACCTGACCTGGCGGGTCCGTGGCGTATGTCAGTCTGTCGATCCTGAAGTGTTCTTCCCAGCGCCCAGCGAGCCAGCCGATGCCGCGGTGGCGCTGTGCCGCACTTGCGAAGTGCAGGGCCCGTGTCTCGCCTGGGCCCTCGAGGTCGGAGACTGTCACGGGGTCTGGGGGGCGACCACGCCCCGGGAGCGCCGGGCCATGCTGGTGGCGTGGCAGAGCGAAGAGGTGCAAAGGCAGCTGGCCGAGGCGTCCTCCCGGCCCGTGATGCTGCCGACTCCGCGCATTCGCACCGCGTTCGGAACGAAGCATCAGAGCGCTCCCGTTCGGGAGTTGGCGCCGACCGCGTAATTGCTCGCCGATCGCGCTCGGGCAAGCTGCGCGGAATTCCCGATGTGCCGCCGGACCCGGAATCCGGGTCCCGTCCGACCCTGCGGACGACGGCACCGCGATCAGCGAGACGTCCTGCGGTACGCACCGGGACCTTGCGTGCGGAACGCACGGAGA
>JADGGF010000503.1 GCA_019690055.1 Micromonosporaceae bacterium | reverse complement strand
GAGCGCACTCGGGGTCGTGCGCGTCCGGCGGCTGGGCGACCGGGCCGTTTTGCGACCAAGCCGGGTTTGCGACCGCCGGGGTCCTGCGACCGGGCCGGGGTCCTGCGACCGGGCCGGGTCCCGCGACCGGGCCGGGGTCCTGCGACCGGGCCGGTCCTGCGACCAGCCAGGGTCATACGTACCTAGGGTTGTACCGTACCGGTGATACAATGTCTGAGACAAAGGGCGAGCGTGCGGAGGTGGCCATGGAGGAGGCGCGAGCGCGGCGGTGGTTGGACCGTCACGGTGCGACGGACCGGCCTACGACGCCGTTGCTGCGGGCGAGGCTGGCGGCGCGCCACCGCGGCGAGATGCTGTCGGGGGTGCTGATCGGTGCGGCGACCGTCGTCTACGTCGGGGCGGTCGCGCTTTCGGGCGGGCCCAGGCTCGGACCTTCGCTCTCTCAGGTCACGTTCTTCTATGTGGCGATGGCGCTGGCGGCTATCGCCGGCCTGTGGTTACAGAGCCCGAACGAGCGACGCACCGGCCGTGCGCTCACCCGTCGCGTGGCGCACGCGCAGGCTGTGCGCGTGCGCACGGTGGTCGGTCGTTGGTTCGTCGTCGCCACGACCGTCACTGTCGGCGCCAGTCTCCTGGCCGCCGCCGCATGGTCCCTGGCGAACTGGGCGGCCACCCACGCCCCCGCAGCCCATCAAGTCGCCTTCAGCGGCGAGGCTGCGGCGTGATGCTGACGATCTCGACTGACTCGCCGGTCCCGCCGTACGAGCAGGTGCGGGCCCAGCTGGCCCAGCAGATCATCGACAACAAGCTGGTCGTGGGAACCCGACTGCCCACCGTCCGTCGGCTCGCGGCCGATCTCGGGCTCGCCGCCAACACGGTGGCCCGGGCGTACCGGGAGCTCGAAGAGGCGGGACTGATCGAGACCCGGGGACGGGCCGGCACCTTCGTGAGCGCGGCGGGCGAGCGCGGTCGGGAGCGGGCGCGCGAGGCGGCTCGCCGGTACGCGCAGACCGTACGGTCGTTGGGGATCGAGCCCGCGGAGGCGCTGCGCATCGTGCAGGCCGCGCTGGAAGCGAACTGGTAGCCGACCGTCCGGGCGAGTCGGCGGCCTACCAGCGACCACCCGACGGCGGCGGCCACTCGGGCGGGGGCCACTCCCGGGGCGGCCACTGTCGTTGTTGGACGGTCGGGGTGCGACGACGCAGCGGTAGGGCCAGCACCATTCCGGTCACGAACCCGATGACGTGCGCGAGGTAGGCGACGCTACCACCCTCGGACACCGCGTAGCCGGCCGAGTAGATCCACTGCAGCAGGAACCACATGCCCAGGACCAGCCAGGCCGGCAGACGCAGCGGGATGAAGAACAGGATCGGAACCAGGCTCCACACCCGGGCTCGCGGGTAGAGCACGATGTACGCCCCGAGGACACCGGCGATCGCCCCCGACGCACCGATGAGCGGCACCGTCGACGAGGAGTAGGCGAGCGCGAATCCGTACGCCGCCACGTAGCCGCAGACGAGATAAAAGGCGATGTACCGCAGCTTCCCCAACCGGTCCTCGACGTTGTTGCCGAAGATCCACAAAAAGAGCATGTTGCCGAGCAGATGGAGCCACCCGCCGTGCAGGAACATCGCGGTCAAGACCGACAGCACCGGGCTCTTCTCGTAGCTCGGCGGCGCCACGATGCACCCGGGCCCGGCGGGGCCGACGCCGACGTCACCGGTCGGGACCAGCGGCTGGGGCTGGTTGGCGATCAGCTCGTCCGGGATAGCGCCGTAGCGCTCGTAGAACGCCTCCTGCTGGCAGAGGTCAGCGAGGGTGACGCCCTCCAAGCCGGACAGCCCCACCGCCGGCGTGGCGAGGAAGACACCCACGTTGACGGCGATCAGGGCATACGTGACCCACGGGGTGCGCCGCGTCGGGTTCACATCGTGCACCGGGATGACCACGACTACCAGTCTGCCCCAGCGGTCTCTCCCGTCAGCCCGTATCGGGACCGGGTTCCCCCGCGGCGCGCGTGGCCGGCGCCAATGGTTATAGACAGATGGACGAATGGAAAAGCCGGCCGGTCTGGCGGTCCGCCGCCACGGTCGGGCGCGGACCCCCACGCCCGGGCCGGTGGGCCTCGGGTCGATCGCGAACGGTCAGCCCGGGCCATCGCCGTGAGTTGGACAGGCCGCCAAGGAGTTGGTTGCCCCCGTTGCGGCCCGCCGTCCCCGTCCGCTACCCGCCGCCAACCAACTCCGGTGGCCAGCTTGGCCGATCTTGGTCATCGGGCATAGGCTCCGCGCGCCACCGCCTTGACGATTCCGGCCAGCCGCGCGGCCGGCCGGCCAGGCGTTACTCTCCGCTGTCCGCCGTATCCGTACCGCGCATGAACTGGTTCCGGTACTCGCCAGGCGGAAGGCCGAACTCGCGCCGGAACGCCCGGTTGAACGTGGCTGGGTCGGGGTATCCCCAGCGAGCCCCAATCATCACGACGGGCCGGCTGGCCAGCGCCGGGTCGACGAGGTCCCGTCGGCAGCGTTCGAGCCTCCGTCGCCGGATCCACGCCGCCGGAGTGGTGCCCTCGGCCTGGAAGACGCGCTGAAGTTGACGAACCGACACGCCGCAGGCGTTCGCCACCGAGGCGGGCGTCAAGGTCGGGTCGGCGAGCCGGTGGCGGATGTAGTCCTGGATCTGGAACCGGCGGATCCGCGTTCGGGAGTCCTCGGGCAGGGCGGCCCGCGAACCGGTCGCGAGGCGGGCCGCGGCTGCGAGCAGGTCGAGCGCGGTCGCGGTCAGCGCCGCGGTCACCGCGGGTGGGTGGGTGCCGCCATGCTCGGCCAGGTCGGTCAACACGCGCGCGAGGACCGCACCGAGTCCGTGGGTCGCGGGAATCGGCCCGGTGTGGAGCAGCCGCTTGAGCGAGCCGTTGTGATCGAACACCGACCGCGGCAGTTGCAGGACGGTGTGGGTGACGTGCGTATCGTTGATCACCGTTTCGTCGCGCGAGCTGTCCTTCACGATCACGTGCCGGGTATCGACGACGCACTCGTCCCGACGATGCCGGTAGATGTGTCGGCCCTGCAACACGTAGGAGACCAGCAGCATCTCCGGGTCGGACTGCCGGATCAGTCGCCTGGTGCGGTGCCCCAGCAGCGGGGGGTAGTGCAGCCGGGACAGCGCCGCCCCGCCGACGTCGTACACCTCGATTGTCGCCTGGAAATCGTCTCGGTGATGGCTGTCGATGGCCATCGGCATATGCGACTCGGTGATCAGGTGGTGCCAGGCGGCGAAGCGATGCTCCGCCGGCAGGTCCCTCGTTCGAAACCGTACGACCGTCACCCGTCCCCCTCTCCGAAACGGCCATGGTAGTGGAGGGTCGGGTGAGCGTCCCTCCACGAATCTCCATCCGGGCATCGGCGGCCGGGGCCGGGGGTTGACGTCGTCGCTATGGTCGTCGGCATGCTGCGGGCGAGACGGGCGGGCGGGCGCTTTTCCTATGACATCAGCGTCGACG
>JADGGF010000024.1 GCA_019690055.1 Micromonosporaceae bacterium | reverse complement strand
CCCGCCGGCCCCGCTGTTCGTGTCAGGAAGGACGCCCTCTTGACGCCAAATGCACAACAAGGCGTCCTTCCTGACATCAGCCGGCCTGAAAGTCAGCGCGCCTCGTGGTCGAGCAGGCGGCGCTTGATCTGCGGGCCCCAGCGGAAGCCGCCGACCGAGCCGTCCGTCCGCACGATCCGGTGGCACGGCACGAAGAGGGCGGCCGCGTTGCGGGCGCACGCGCTCGCCGCCGCCCGGCTCGCCGCCGGGTTACCCGCCCGCCGGGCCAGGTCGGTATAGGTGATGGGGACGCCCGGCGGCACCGCGCGCAGCGCCCGCCAGGCACCGGCGAGGAAGTCGCCGCCGCTGTACTGGCGCACCGGCACGACGTCGGGCGCCCGCAGGTCGCCCTCGTGGTAGGCCAGGATTGCGGTGCTCACCGCCCCGAGGTGCCGGCGCGGCACGAGATCCCCGTCGCGCAGGCTCGGATGGATCAGCGCTGCCAGCGCGGCGACATCGGCGGTCCAGCCACTGGCCAGCACCGCTCCGTCATCGGCCACGATGGCCGTGAACGGCCCGAGCCATGTCTCCACAGTGGACACGTTCATGAGGTCTCCTCACTCCGGCCGGTCCGCCGCCCCGGTGACCCGGGACCGCCGGCCGCGTTGTTGGATCGTGGCTGCCTGCCCGCCTGGGCGGCGGACCACCCGGCCCGGGTGGGCCGTGGCCATGCGCCACAGCCGGACCGTGGCGTAGGAGCGCCAGGGCGCCCAGTGCGCCAGCCCGTGGCCGGCCAGGGCAGTCGGCTCGTCGGGCAGGCCGGCCGCGGCGGCGCCCCGCCGCACCCCGAGATCGGTTGTCATCAGTACGTCCGGGTCGCCGAGCGCCCGCAGGCCGAGGTACTGCGCCGTCCACGGGCCGATGCCAGGGATCTCGCTCAACCGGGCGTACGCCTCGTCACGGTCCGCCCCGGGGCCCAGCGCCAGCCGCCCCTCGGCGACCGCGGTGGCCAGCGCGCGCAGCGTCCGGCGGCGGGCGGCCGGCATCGCGAACGCCTCGTCCGGCGCCTCGGCCACCTGGGCCGGCTCCGGAAACGCGCGCAGCGGGCGGGCGTACGCGTAGGGCTCGGCCTCCCGATCACCAGGCACGTCCGCTGGCCGCCCCCGCTCCCCGGTCGGGATGTCGACCCCGGACGGGGCGCAAGCGGTGACGAGGCGGCGCAACACGGACCGGGCGCCGGTGACGGAGATCTGCTGCCCGACCACCGCCCGGACCGCGATCTCGAACCCGTCGACCGCCCCCGGAACCCGTACGCCCGGCTCCTTGGCGACCGCGGGGGCCAGGGCCGGGTCGAGCGCCAGCAGCGCGTCCGCCGCGATCGGGTCGGCGTCGAGGTCGAGCAGGCGCCGGCAGCGGGCCACCGCCGGGGCGAGGTCGCGGACGTCGGCCAGGTGCAGCCGGGCGTCGACGTGCCCGGGCCGGATCGCGAGCTCCACCACCGCCGGCCCGTGCGGCAGGCGCAGACCCCGGCGGTAGCGGTCGTCGACGACCTCGTCGACCCCCGGGATCGTCCGGGCGGCCAGGAACTCCAGCAGCGCGGCGGTGTGCAGCGGCTCCCGGTAGGGCAGGCGAACCCGGATCACGCCCAGGCCGCCGAACAGGCCCGAGTCCCCCGGCCCGGGCGACGGGCTCGGCCGCCGGGCCTGGCGGAGCTCGGACGGGCTGCGGCCGTACGTCTGGCGCATCGTGTCGTTGAACTGGCGGACGCTGCCGAACCCGGCGGCGAACGCGATGTCGGCGAGGCCCATCGTGGTCGTCTCGACGAGCAGGCGGGCGGTGTGCGCGCGCTGCGCCCGGGCCAGGGCGAGCGGCCCCGCGCCCACCTCGGCGACGAGCAGGCGGCTCAGGTGCCGGGGCGTGTACCCGATCCGGGCCGCGAGCCCGCTCACGCCCTCCCGGTCGACCACGCCGTCGGCGATCAGGCGCATGGCCCGGCCGGCGATGTCGGCCCGGTAGCTCCACTGTGGATCACCGGGGACCGCATCCGGCTGGCACCGCAGGCAGGCCCGGAACCCGGCGAGCTGGGCGGCGGCGGCCGAGGGCAGGAACCGTACGTTCGACCGCTTCGGCGTCAACGCCGGGCAGGACGGCCGGCAGTAGATCCCAGTCGATGTAGCGCAGGTCACGAACCGCCCGTCGAACCGGGCGTCGCGGCTCTGCACGGCCCGGTAGCACTGCTCGAAGTCCAGGTCGCGCATCCAGTCGTCGGAAACCGCCACGCGTCCGATCCTGCCGCGCCGCCGGGGGCGGTGGCTGGCGGGTTTCGGACCTGGGGATCCGCGTGTGGTCGTGATCTTGGAGATTTCTCCCCCCTATAGGGGGTACGGAACTCCAAGATCTACAGTTCCGGGGCCGGTGGGTAGTGCTGGGCTGGCCGGGTGGGGCCGGCCACAGCGGCTAGACTCGCTGCCCGTGAGCCTCACCATCGGCATCGTCGGCCTGCCCAACGTCGGCAAGAGCACGCTGTTCAACGCGCTGACCAAGAACAACGTGCTCGCGGCGAACTATCCGTTCGCCACGATCGAGCCCAACGTCGGCGTGGTCGGGCTCCCCGACGAGCGACTCGACCGGCTGGCCGAGATGTTCAACTCGGCCCGGGTCGTGCCCGCGCCGGTGTCCTTTGTGGACATCGCCGGCCTGGTGCGCGGCGCGTCGAAGGGGCAGGGCCGCGGCAACGCGTTCCTCGCGAACATCCGCGAGGCGACGGCCATCTGCCAGGTGGTGCGCGCGTTCTCGGACCCGAACGTGGTCCACGTCGACGGCAAGGTCTCCCCGCGCGACGACATCGAGACCATCAACACCGAGCTGATCCTCGCCGACATCCAGACGATCGACAAGGCCTTGCCCCGGCTGGAGAAGGAGGCGAAGACCCGCAAGGAGCGCGCCCCGATCTACGAGGCGGCCCGGGCCGCGCGGGAGCTGCTCGACGGCGGCACGGTGCTGTACGGCAACTTCGCGGCGATCGACGAGCTGCGCGAGCTGCACCTGTTGACGGTCAAGCCGTTCCTCTACGTGTTCAATGTGGACGAGGCTGAGCTGGCCAACCAGGCGTTCCTCGACGAGCTGCGCGCCCTCGTCGCGCCGGCCGAGGCCATCTTCATGGACGCCAAGATCGAGTCCGAGCTCATGGACCTGCCCGAGGAGGAGGCGCGGGAGCTGCTCGCCTCGATCGGTCAGGCCGAGCCGGGCCTCCGCCAGCTCATCCGGGTCGGGTTCGCCACGCTCGGGCTGCAGACCTTCCTCACCGCCGGGCCGAAGGAGGCCCGGGCCTGGACGATTCGCAAAGGTGCCACCGCGCCGGAGGCCGCCGGCGTGATCCACAGCGACTTCCAGCGTGGCTTCATCAAGGCCGAGGTGGTCTCCTACGACGACCTGATCGCGGCCGGCTCGATGGCCGCGGCCCGGGCCGCCGGCAAGGTACGGATCGAAGGCAAAGAGTACGTCATGCAGGACGGCGACGTCGTCGAGTTCAGATTCAACGTGTAGCCCCCTTCCGTCAGCGCGCGTCTTTAGGACTCGTCGCCAGTTGGGGCACCGTCGTGCGCGGTGAAGATGCGGCGGTGGCCGTAGCCCGGCCAACGAGCGTCGTGGGGGCCCACGTACGGCACTACCGTGACCTGAGGCATCGGGATGACGACCCCGGCCAGCAGGGCCTCGAGCTCGAACACCAGGTCGTCCATGTCCTCCACGGCCGCTTCGGTGTAGGCGCGCAGGCACACGTGGATCGTGATCTCGTCGTTGGTGACCTGGACGCTCATGCCCGCGACATCGGGTCCGATCAGGCCTTGCGAGGCCTGCAGCGTCATGAGAACCGCCATGTTCTCCCACGCCAAGGCGGAATCGTGCTGCTCCACGCGCATACCCAGACGATATCGGTGGGGTTGCCACGGGCCTTTCGATTTCGCTACCCCTGGTAGAGCCCTGGTCGCGCCGGCAACGCGGAGCGCTCCCGCGAAGCGGTCCGGCTGTCGGCGTCAGGTGAAGACGCTGACGCCACCGGGGCCGACGAGGAACCCGACGATGATGAGCACGATTCCCCAGAGGAACTGGCGTCGGAACAGCGCCACGATGCCCGAGACGACTAAGATGACGGCAAGTATCCACAGTAAGAACTCCATGGGACCTGTTTACCCAGTCCAGCCGTCGCCAAACCCGATCCGGCCCACCCGCGGGCGGCCTACCGGGGGCGTGGTATCTACCGGGCGCTGGTGGCGCACCGGGCCCGGATCGCGCTGGAGCACGGCTACCCGATCGTGCAGGTGGACGCCAGCGACGACAGCCGCCCCATCCTCGAACGCCTGGGTCTGCACGTCGTCGGGGGCACCACGCCGTACGTCACCAGTCCTCCGTCCGCCTGATACAGCTAGCCTTATCGCATTTAGATACAGTGGTTCAAGGTGTCCTGGCTGGTGGGCTGGGGCGGTGCCGGCACCGGGCGTACGCCGTCGGTAGCAGCCGGCCGAGTCGGGCCGAACGGCCGTGGTCGGGCGGGAGCAGGTCTGGGACGATCAGGGCGTGCAGGGAGGGCCCCTCGCCGCGCGACCGCCCGTGGAGCGGCGGTTGGCGCAGGTTGTGCGCCCGATCGTGTGGTGTGAGCCGACCGATCGGATTCGCGACGTGGCCGAACGGATCAGCGCGGGCGCCCATTCGTGCGCATTGGTACGCCTGGATGCCGGGCTGGGCATCGTCACCGACCACGACTTCCGACGGCGGGTCGGCACGGGTGAGATTGGCATCGATGCGCCGGTGTCGCTGCTGGCGACCACCCCGGTGCTGACCATCGATCAGGGGGCGACCCAGGCCGACGGCCTGCTTCGGATGGTGGAGCATGGCGTGCACCACCTCGTGGTGACCGACCCGGTGGGCCGCCCGGCCGGCGTGGTCCGGGCGGTCGACCTCGCCCAGGCCGAGGTGCGTGACCCGCTCCTGGTGCGTTCCGCCGTCGACACCGCGGCGAACCTGGCGGAGTTGGCCGATGCGGCTCGGCTCCTGCCCGCGGCCATCGTGGCGTTGTGTGACAGCCGGGTGGCGGCGACCCACATCGGCGCGGTGCACGCCGCCGTGGTCGACGCGATCGTGCGCCGGGTGCTGTGGCTGCGGGCCGAGCCGGTGTTCGCCGACGTACCGCACTCGTGGGTGGTGCTCGGTTCGCTCGCGCGCCGCGAGTCGCTGCCGTTGTCGGACGTCGACACGGCCCTGGTCTGGGCGGACCCGCCAGCGGGCGCCGCCGACCCCGCCGAGTCCCTGCGGGCGGCCGCGGGCCGCGTCCTCGCCGACCTGCGACGCTGCGATCTCGTGCCCTGTCCGAGCGGCACCAACGCCGACAACCCCACCTTCAGCCGATCGAGGTCGAGTTGGGTCGCGGCCATCGCCGCCTGGAAGACCGCCTCCGACGATGGCCACGGCTACCTGATGAGCGCGATGGTCGCCGATAGCCGCCCGTTGACCAACCCCGAGTTGGGCCGATGCCTCGCCGACACGGCGCCCGCCCCCGGCCGGACGCGGTTCCTCCGCGGGCTGCTCGACGAGGCGTTGGCGTTCCGGCCGCCGGTGGGCTTCGTCCGCGATTTCGTCGTGGAGCACGGCGGGGTGCACAGCGGCGAACTGGACCTCAAGAAGGGCGGGCTCGCGCCGGTCGTGGGGCTGGCTCGGTGGGTCGCGATCGCCACGGGCGACGTGGCCGGCAGCACCACCGAGCGGCTGCGCCGGGGAGCCGATCGCGGGGTGCTGACGGCGGACGAGGCGCAGACGTTGGCCGTCGCCTTCGACGACGTGTACGGCTTGCTCCTTCGTCACGAGGCCGAGGCGCTCAGCCGGGGCGTCGAACCCACCACGTACATCGCGCCCCGCCACCTGGACACGCTCACCCGACGGCACCTGCGCGAGACGTTCCGGGCGATTCGCTCGGTTCAGGAGCGCCTCGATGAGCGGTGGATGGCGCGGCTGGAACGGGCCCGTTGGTAAGTCGGTCGACCGTGAGGCCAGGCCCGCTTGCTTGTACTGTCGTCCAGAGGCGCGAGCAGCATCGCTTGAGCGCATCGCTGTCCGCGACCCCTGCCGAGATCCGACGCTTCAACTGGATTCATGGTCAGATGTGGCGGCACTGGTTGGGAGCGCCCAAGACGATTCGTCTGGTCGTGGGGGCACAGGTCGCTGTGCTTGCGTACGGCGGCGTCGTCCACGTAGTCCAGCTCGCGACGGGCGGGTGGCCGCCCTACCAGTGGGCGCCGGCGTGGCTCGCGATCTATTTCGTGTCGCTGACCGTGCTCGACTTCCTGGCGGCGGCGCTGCTGTGGACCCGTCGAACGATCGGCCTATATCTCAGCATCCTGATCCTCGTGACCGACGCCGCCGCCAACGGGTACGCCGTCTACGGCCTGGCTGGCGCAGCCGACATCGCCCGGTACTCGCAGGCCATCATCAGCCTCTTCGCGTTGGCCGCAGTGATCACGGCTCCTCGTGTCCGCCATTGGATGAAACGCGTTGCGATGACGCGGACCCAACGGGCTTAGGTCAACGTACGCGCTGGGCCGCGGTGACGTTGGCATCAGTCGATGCGGAACCTATTGGTACAACGGCCTTCCCAGTTCAGTTCGCGGTCGAACCACGACGGCCGACACGGCGGCAATCACGTACATCGCCAGCGGTGTGACGGCGAGCCGGACGATGTCGCCGGCCAGGCTGTCGGCGAGTGTCGCTGGCGGCACGGCACCACGCAACACCAACAGCGTCGCGGCAAACTGCACCGGTGCACCGAGGAGCGCGCTGAGCAGTCCCGCGCGCCGGCCGGCTGCCCGGCTGCCGGTAACGGCGGTCACGACGATGGCAGCCGCTGCGGTTACGATGGCGGCCGCAGGGGAGACCAACGGAATCGCACCATGAAGTCTGTGAATGTCCCAGGCGGTGCCGGTCGAGGCCGCGACGGCGGCGCCCGCCACGGCTACCCAGTGCCCCGTCGCTGGTGTGCCGGTCGAACGTACGGTGGCCAGACCAGCGACCGCGTAGCCGCACAGGGTCGCGGCGAGCGCCAGTGATGCCACGTGGGTCGGGTCCAGCGTGGCCCGAGGGTCCGTGGTCGCCACCAGGACCACGGCGCAGGTCGCGGCGAGCAGGCCGCCGCCCGCCACCGCGCCCGCGACGCGCGCGGCACGTCCGGCCGGCAGGCTGCGCCACCGGCCGGCCAGTACGCTCGCGCAGGCGGTGAGGAGCAGCCCCAGCGCCGCCACGAAGACTCCCAGAGCCGGCAGGAATCGCTCCGTTGCGAGGGTTGCGACCGCGGTGCCGGCAAGGCCAGTGCCCGCGAGCGTGGCCGATGTCCCGGAGTGCCGCGTCGGCGGCAGGATGGCGACCCGGATCGCCGCCCCGGCCAAGCGCCAGCGCGCGGCCCCGTCGTGGATGGCGCTCAGCTCACCGATCATGGCGCGGCCCCACTCCCGGCGATGCGCCGGCAGCCAGCGGGCAGCAATGGCCACGACGCGCGACGGCAGATCGGCACCGCCGCCCCGAGGAGCGGCGCGGCGCCGGAGAGCCACGACGAGGGCCCCGACGACGACCAGGGCGACGATGATGATCATGCGGGATCCAGCCGCGGATACACACGGGGACGGGCCGGTGCGGTGGAGGGCTCCAAGGTGGCGGCGTAGGCGAGCCCGGCTTTCGTGAGGCGGTACAGATGCCGCGGCGGGCGCCCGGGCACCCGCTCGTTCTCCCAATCCTGCTCGAGCAGGCCCCGATCCGACAGGCGCATGAGGATCGGGTACATGGAGCCTGGCTGGATCCCCAGTTGTGTGCACAGGTCGTACCCGTACCGCCATCGGCCGGGCTCCTCGGCGAGAGCCAGCAGCACGGCGACGGTTTGCGGGGACGGACGCCGGTTGCGGGTCATCGGCTGACAAGCCTATATATCGCGGCGGCGCAGGCGCACCGCACCGACGGTGGCGAACAGCAACGTGTACCCGGTCATCACCAGCAGGCCGACCCACTGGGCCGGCGCACCGTCGAACGCCCGACCGGGGGTGCTCATCACGAGCGAGGCCACGGCCGGCGCGATGACCGCCGCCTTCAGCACCCACATGTGGTGATACACGAGGTAGATCAGGTTGACCAGGCCCAGCGCGGTGACGACCCCGCCGAGATAGACGACCATGGCGACCACAACCGCCCCGACCTGATTCCGGAACAGGCTGCCCAGCCCGACGCCGAAGACCGCCCACATCACGTAAGCGAGAAGGCTGAGCAGCACCGACCGGACCGGTACCCATCCGGTCAGGGGAGTGCTCGCGTGCTGGCTGTTCAGATAGAAGGGCGTAACGATGACATCGATAATCGTCGAGATCGCCCAGAACAGCACGGCGAACGCGCCGGCGGCCACCATCTTCGCCACGACGACCGAACCCCGGTGCGGGTTCGTGAGGAACGTGGCCGCCGCAGTCTGCTGCCCGTACTCATTCGTGACGATGAGTACGCCAAGCAGCAGGGCGAGCAGCACGCCCAGGAACTGGCCCGAGGTGAGCATGTCGGCAGCGATCGCGGCGTGGCCGGCCGGCGTGGCCGCGGTGACGGCCCGCGCAGCGGCCTCCGCCCGCTCGTCGGGCGGGAACTGGTCCAGCGGTGGGTACAGCTCGTAGTGGTGCGTGGCACCGTTGCGCAGCAGGGCCCACGCGGTGAATACCACGACCCCGACGAGGTAGATCCACCAGAGCCTGGTCGTCCGGACCTTCATGAGCTCGGCCTGCACCTGCCAGTGCCACCTCGTCCGGGTGTGGTTGTCCCGGGCCAGCGCCGCACTGTCCACGGTGGATGTCGTCATTGCGCCACCCCTCGGGTGAGCTCGAGGAAGACGTCCTCCAGACTGGGCGCTTCGCTCGTCAACTCATGCACGGTGATGCCTGCGCGCCGGGCCGCCTCGCCGATCGCGATGGCATCGACGCCGACGATATGCACCGCCCCGTCGGCGGCGGGCATCACGGCCGCCGACTCACCGAGCTCGGCGCGCAGCCGATCCGGCTCAGGCGTACGGACCAGCACTCTGTGCGGCCGAGCCAACGATTGCACCACCGAGCCGACCGTGCCGTGGGCGACCAGTCGGCCGCGCGCGATGACCACGAGGTCGTCCGCGATCGCCGCCAAGTCGGCGAGCTGATGGCTGGAGACCAGTACCGTCCGTCCCTGGTCGGCGAGGCTGCGCAGCAGGTCGCGCAACCACCGGATCCCCTCCGGGTCCAGCCCGTTCGCCGGTTCGTCGAGCACGAGCACGTTCGGGTTGCCGATCAGGGCGGCCGCGATGCTGAGCCGCTGGCGCATGCCGAGCGAATAACCCTTGACCGGGCGGCGGCCAACCTCGGACAGGCCAACCACGTTCAGGACCTCGTCAGCCCGGTCGAGGGGCACCCCGCTCGCCCGGCAGATGACGCGCAGGTGGTCACGTCCCGAGCGCCCACGGTGTGCGCCGCTGCTCTCAAGGACGGCGCCCACGCGACGGATCGGCCTCGCCAGGCCGCGGTAAGGCTGCCCACCGATGGTTGCCGTTCCCGCCGTCGGCGAGGCCAGGCCGAGCAGGATCCGCAGCGCGGTCGTCTTTCCGGCGCCGTTCGGCCCGAGGAGAGCGGTGACCCGGCCAGGCTCCGCCGCGAATGTCAGGCCATCGATCGCGGTGACCGTGCCGTACCGCTTGGTCAGCCCGGAGAACTCGATCCTGCCGGGGCCCTCAACGGGTGGCGCGGGCACTCCTGCCGGTCGCGTCGCGCCGCCGGGGACAACCGGCGCAGCAGCGGGTCGGGAGCTGCGCCGGGTGTACAGGTAGATGCCGCCACCAATGAGCAGCAACGCCGCCAGGATGAGCAAGGGGGCCTCCACCGTGAGACGGACGGCCAAACTCTATATAGCAAGAGAATTGAGGGCAAGGGCCGGGAGACGACCTCTACCGTCTCGTCACCGCCGTGCCTCGGTCGGGAAGCCCAGCGGCGAGAGCGTGGGCTGCAGCATCGGGTGCGGAAGGTGGGCAGTGTGCGTCGTAGGGCCGATCACGAGCGATACGCCGAGCTGTTCGTGGCGCGGTGGACCCATCGTCAGGCCGGCCGTGCTCGGCCGGGTCGAGTAACCCGGCCGACATTCCACTGAGCTACCCGTGGCTAGAGTGCGAGGACGTGATCACGTTTCGGCCGGCTGGCCCGGACGACGCCTCGTTCCTGGCCGAGATGCTGCTCGAAGCGGTGAACTGGCATCCTGAGCGTCGAATGTCGATAAATCAAGTCCTAGCCGAACCCCAACTGGCGCACTACGTGGCTGGGTGGCCTCGCCCGGGGGATGGTGGGGTCATCGCCGTCGCGAGCGAGCAGCCGATCGGCGCGGCATGGTGGAGATTCTTTCCGGAGGACGACCCAGGGTACGGGTTCGTCGCGGCGACGGTGCCCGAGCTGTCCATGGCGGTGGTGGCGCCATGGCGCAGCCGGGGCGTGGTCTCTGGCGGAACGGCTACGTCGGTCACTGTATCACCCGTGATACAGTTACGTCATGGGCGAAGTGGCAGTTCGCGACCTACGCAACCGTGGCGGCGAGATCCTCAACCGCGTGGCGGCTGGCGAGGTCTTGACGGTGACCCGGGATGGCGAGCCGATCGCGGAGCTGCGACCGCTGCCTCGCCGGCCGTTGTCTGCCAGCCTGCTCCTGCAGCGGTGGCGCCGTCTCCCGCCCGTCGATCCAGTCCGGCTGCGGGAGGACATCGATAGCGTTCTGGACGCGACGCTATGACCGGTGCGACCGTCACGCATATGCGCGGCATTCTCGATACCAGCACGGTCATCATGCTGTCGCGCATAACCGACCCGGCCAGCCTCCCGGCCGAGCCGCTCGTCACGGCGATCACTCTCGCTGAGTTGACCGTCGGACCACTTGTGGCGAAGGACGATGCCGAACGCGCCGCCCGCCAAGCCCACGTGCAGCAAGCCGAGGCTGACTTTGATCCACTGCCGTTCGACGCCGCGGCCGCGCGGGCGTTCGGGCGGGTGGCCGCCTCGCTGCGCGCGGCCGGTCGCAAGCCGGCGGCGCGGGCCTATGACGCTATGATCGCAGCGATCGCGCTGGCCAATCGTCTGCCTATTTATACATGTAATCCTAACGACTTTATCGGTATTGACGGCCTGACTGTGGTGCCCGTCCCTGTGCCCCCGGCGCCGTGAGTGTTTACCGGGTTTGGTACAGGATTTTCTCGTAGTTCTCTGGACTGTAGTACGACTCGAGTTCCGCCAATGTCTCGGTGACGGTGGGAGTGACCTCCTTGACCAGGCAGGCGAAGCTGGGGAGAACGTCGGGCCGCCAGGTCTCCGGCTTCCACAGCCGGCTTCTCAGGAACGCCTTGGCGCAGTGGAAGAAGATCGTGTCGATGGCGACCTCCATCGCGAGGATCGGCCGGTGTCCCTGGACGACCATGTCGTCGAAGTACGGGGCGTCCCGGACGAGCCGTGCCCGGCCGTTGATACGCAACGTCTCGCCGCGCCCCCGGGTGCCGGTCGATCCCCAGGAGGGGCCCACATAGGGCTGCCCCGGAGCACGGAACCCGACCCGGCCCTGGTCCCGTCTGAGCCGTCAGCGAACCAGCCCGGTCCGACCGATCGACGAGGGGATCCGCCATGAGACGGCTACTGGGAACAGCCGGCTGCTCTGTTGCTTGGCCTGACGGGCTGCGCCACCGGCCAGTCCACGACGACCCTCGGCGCCGCCCCGCCGTCGCCGGTCCCGCCGACTCCGACCGTGACGATTACCCACGGCGAGCGGCATGACATGGTCGAACAGCCACCGCCGTTCCGGATCCGCTACGACGACACCGAACTGCACCTCAACCCGGTGACATATTGCTACCGAAGTGGATGTGTCGATGGGCGGGACGCCGATCCGCCTGACGTCGGGTCACCGGAGCAACTGTCCGTCTACGTCCCCAACTTCCCCGAGTTCACGGTCGAGCAGATCGGGGGAGGCGACTACTGCATGGGTCGCCGCGTCACGGCCGAGGTGACACCCCTGGGCCAGGGCTGGTGGTCGGTGAGCCCGCGAGGCCCGGCGGGCGAGTACGTGATCAGCCTCTTCGCCAGCGGCCGGGCCGGCGACATGGCCGCCGACGTTCGGTGGACGACACCGGAGGATCGACCCTTGCCGGAGCCGGCGGCCCGCCTCGCCCTCATCGCCGACCACGACGGCCGCCCCGACTCGTACGGGTTGGAACTCACGGTGACCAACCTGCCCGCCTCGCCCAGCGAGTACCGCGCGACCATCACGGTGACCGCGAGCAACGGTCAGTCGTTGACGATCGAGGCCGCTGAGTCCCCGGAGCCGTGCGCTGGCGAGGGCGCGATATTCTTCGATGAACCGGATGCGGAGGCGAAGCAGGCGGCCCAGCTGGGCGATTTCCCGTTCACCACGACGGTCGAGCTGACCCTCGACGGGGTGACGTACGTGGCCACCGCCACCTACCCCGACGACGAGATACCCGGGGCGGAGCCCTACGTGGCGCTGGAGTTCGACCCGCCGCTGCCGCGCTAGGCAGCGCCGGCCCGGGCCACGTACATTCGCCCATGCCCAGAAAGTGACTTTCAGGGCACCCCAGCGACCGTGGCGTGCCCAGTAAGTCACTTTCAGGGCTCGCCAGGCGCCCGTGCCTGCCCCGAAGGTGACCTCTTGGGGAGCACCCCTGGCCGCGTCACCCAGGGCCCCTCCAAGCCGCCCAGGCGGGCGGTCAGGCGCGCGACCGTACGGCCTGGTAGATGTCCTCGATGCGGGCCGCGAGGCGTACCTCGTCCGCCGACACCGTGCCGTTCGCAACGTGCAGGGTGATCTGCGTCTGGCCGTTGCGGCGGCGGATCTCGGGGTGCAGTTGGAGGGCGTCGGCCACCACCTTGACCCGCTCGGTCAGGGCCGCGTGCTCGGACTCGTCCAGGCGGAGCGTCCGTTGCAGCTCACGAGGGTTGCGCACCCAGCCCGTGAGCAGCGCCAACGCGTCCCGAAGGTCCTCGCGGCCGAGTGCCATCCGTCGACCTCCTGTAGTCGCCTCGTTACCGTACGCATCGTCGAGATAACGGACTCGTCACAGCGTGACCCTAGTGTTACCTAGGCTTGGCCTTCCGTCTACATCCACATTCCGCGTCTTCCGGACGCCGGCCGTCATTTCTCCACCGGCGCCGGTGGATTTTCCCGGCGGCCACGGGACTTCGCCCGCGCCAACAACCGGCAAATCACCCGACGAGCACGAGGTGGGGGCAGGCCGGGCGACACCGGGCATGACCGATCTGGCACCCTAGAGCGTCGTGCACACCCAACGCTCCGGCCCGCTCATCATCGTCGGAGCCGCCATCGTGTCCGACGGCCGCGTTCTCGGCTGCGAACGAGCCGACCCGCCCGAGACCGCGGGTCGGTGGGAGTTTCCCGGCGGCAAGGTCGAGCCGGGCGAGGACGAGCTCGACGCCCTCGTGCGTGAGTGCGAAGAGGAACTCGGTGTGCGGATCGCGGTCGGCGAGCGGATCGGCGGCGACGTCCCGCTCGCGCACGGGTGGGCCGTACTCCGCGTCTGGCTCGCCACCCTCGTCGCGGGCGATCCCCAACCGCTCGAGCACCGGTCCGTGCGCTGGCTGGCCGTGGACGAGCTGAACAGCGTGCCCTGGCTGCCCGCCGACACGCCGATCGTGGCCGAGCTGGCGACGATCCTCCGGCGCGATTCAACCCAGGCCTGACGCGATACCCGGCCGTCACGCGAACGGCCGCCGGGCTCGGGCGGCCCGGCGGCCTCATCACGCTGCTACTGGCGAGCGACCGCAGCGACGGGTCGTCAGTCTTCCTTGGTGTGCTCGTACGTGAGCGACTCGGTGGGCAGCGGGAACGTGATGTCGTCGCCGTACGGCGAGTTGGCCCCCGCCCGGTCGGCGACGATCTCGCTCACGGGCAGCCGCTCCTGGGTCGGGCCGCCGAGGTAGCCCGGCATCTGGTCGCGCCGGAAGATCTTCCGCCCCAGCCAGACCAGCGGGTCGTACCGGTTGTCGACCACGCGCTCCTTCATCGGGATGATCGCGTTGTCGGTGATCTTGATGTGCTCCGGGCAGACCTCGGTGCAGCACTTGGTGATGTTGCAGTAGCCCAGCCCCTGCTCCTCCTTGGCGAACTCCTTCCGGTCGGTCCGCGCGTCGAGCGGGTGCATGTCCAGCTCGGCGGCCCGGATGAACAGCCGGGGGCCGGAGAACGCGGGCTTGTTCTCCTCGTGGTCGCGAATCACGTGGCAGACGTTCTGGCATAGGAAGCACTCGATGCACTTGCGGAACTCCTGCGACCGCTCGACATCGACCTGCTGCATCCGGTACTCGCCGGGCTTGAGCCCGGGCGGCGGCGCGAAGGCCGGCATCTCGCGCAACTTCTGGAAGTTGAACGAGACGTCGGTCACCAGGTCCCGGATCACCGGGAACGTCCGAAGTGGAGTGACGGTGACCGTCTCGCCGTCGGCGAAGGTGGACATCCGCGTCATGCAGGCGAGCTTCGGCTTGCCGTTGATCTCCATGGAGCAGGAGCCGCACTTGCCGGCCTTGCAGTTCCAGCGCACCGCGAGATCGGGCGTCTGGGTGGCCTGCAGGCGGTGGAGCACGTCGAGGACGACCTCGCCCTCGTTGACCTCCACCTCATAGTCCGACAGCTGGCCGCCGTTGGCGTCGCCGCGCCAGACCCGGAACGTGTGCCGCGCCATCAGTTGCTCCTCCCAGCCTCGGCTCCGCCCGTGGACTCGCTCGGTTCGTCGAGCTCGGCCAGCTCCTCGGGCGTGAGGTACTTCTTCAACTCGGCCTTGTCGAACAGGGCGAGCAGCTCCCGCGGCATCTTCGGTACCGGCTTGGGAGTCAGCGTCACCTGGTCGCCGACCAGCGAACACACGAGGTTCAGCCGGCGCCACTTCGGATCCATGGTCGGGAAGTCCTCACGGGTGTGCCCACCGCGGGACTCCTCGCGCTCCAGGGCCGCCCGAGCCACGCATTCGCTGACCACGATCATGTTCCGAAGGTCCAAGGCGAGATGCCAGCCGGGGTTGAACCGCCGGCCCCCGGTCGCCTTCACCGACGCCACCCGCGGCCGGAGCTCCTCCAGGCGCTTGATCGCCTCCTCCAGCTCGTGCTTGCGCCGGATGATGCCCACCAGGCTCTGCATGACGTCCTGCAGCTCGTGCCAGACGGCGTACGGGTTCTCGCCCTCGGCCCGCGTCAGCGGCGCGAGGATCGTGCCGATCGCGGCCTGGACGTCGGTGGGGCGCACCGCCGGCCGCTCGGACAGCGAGTCGACGTACTTCGCCGCGTGCTCACCGGCCCGCTTGCCGAAGACCAGCAGGTCGGACAGCGAGTTCCCGCCGAGCCGGTTCGAACCGTGCATGCCGCCGGAGACCTCGCCGGCCGCGAACAACCCGGGCACCATCGTGGCGGCGGTGTCCGCGTCGACCTCGACGCCACCCATGATGTAGTGGCACGTGGGGCCCACCTCCATGGGCTGCTTCGTGATGTCCACATCGGCCAGTTCCTTGAACTGGTGGTACATCGACGGCAGCTTCTTGAGGATCACCTCGGCGGGCAGCCGGCTCGACACGTCGAGGTACACCCCGCCGGCGGGAGTTCCGCGGCCGGCCTTCACCTCGGCGTTGATGGCCCGGGCCACCTCGTCCCGCGGGAGCAGCTCCGGCGGCCGGCGGTTGTTGTCCGGGTCGGTGTACCAGCGGTCCGCCTCCTCCTCGGTCTCGGCGTACTGGCTGCGGAACACGTCGGGCACGTAGTCGAACATGAACCGCTTGCCCTCGGTGTTGCGCAGCACGCCGCCGTCGCCGCGCACCGACTCGGTGACCAGGATGCCGCGCACCGAAGGCGGCCAGACCATGCCGGTCGGGTGGAACTGAAGGAACTCCATATTGATGAGAGTCGCGCCCGCCCGGAGCGCGAGCGCGTGCCCGTCGCCGGTGTACTCCCACGAGTTGGAGGTCACCTTGTACGCCTTGCCGACGCCGCCGGTGGCGAGCACGATCGCCGGCGCCTCGAAGAGCACGATCTTCCCGGACTCCCGGTAGTAGCCGATCGCCCCGGCGATCCGCCCGTCGGTGACCAGCAGGTCGGTGATCGTGCACTCGGCGAAGACGCGCACCCGCGCCTCGTAGTCACCCAGCTCGGCCTTGTCCTCCTGCTGCAGGGACACGATCTTCTGCTGCAGGGTCCGGATCAGCTCCAAGCCGGTCCGGTCGCCGACGTGGGCCAGTCGCGGGTACTCGTGACCACCGAAGTTACGCTGGGAAATCTTCCCATCCTTCGTACGGTCGAACAGGGCGCCGTACGTCTCCAGCTCCCATACCCGCTCCGGGGCCTCCTTGGCGTGCAGCTCGGCCATCCGGTAGTTGTTGAGGAACTTGCCGCCGCGCATGGTGTCGCGGAAGTGCACCATCCAGTTGTCGTTGGGGTTGACGTTCCCCATGGCCGCCGCCGCGCCACCCTCGGCCATCACCGTGTGCGCCTTGCCGAACAGCGACTTGGAGATGATCGCGGTGCGCTTGCCGGCGAGCCGGGCCTCGATGGCGGCCCGCAGGCCGGCGCCGCCGGCACCGATCACCAATACGTCGTAGCGGTGACGTTCGACGGTCTCCTGCGCACGCGGGGCGGGACTCGCGGCGCTCGTCTGAGTGTTGTCAGTCATGGCGTACAGCCCTCGTCAGTTGAAGAAGCGCGGGTCGGAGAACCAGCCGGCGGCGATGGCCAGAATGTAGATATCGACCAAGGCAAGCGTGCCCAGGGTGATCCAGGCCAGCTCCTTGTGGCGGGTGTTCAGGCGGGAGATGAACGTCCACGCGCGGTACCGGACCGGGTGGCGGGAGAAGTGCTTCAGCCGCCCGCCCACGATGTGCCGGCAGGAGTGGCAGGAGATCGTGTACGCCCACAGCAGCACCACGTTGCCGACCAGCAGGATGTTCCCGAGGCCGAAGCCGAAGCCCTCGGTGCCCCAGAACGAGCGGACGGCGTCGATGGTGTTGATGATGGAGACGAGGACCGCCGCGTAGAACGCGTACCGGTGCAGGTTCTGCATGATCAGCGGGAACCGGGTCTCGCCGGTGTACTTGGCGTGCCCGTCGGGCACCGCGCAGGCCGGCGGGGAGAGCCAGTACGAGCGGTAGTACGCCCGGCGGTAGTAGTAGCAGGTGAGCCGGAACAGCAGCAGCAGGGGCAGGCTGAGGATCGCGTAGGGCAGCACCCACGACGGTGCCCAGCGGCCGAGCAGCGCCGAGTCGGGCGGGCACTCCACGTTCACACAGGGTGAGAAGAACGGCGTCAGGTAGTGGTAGCCCGGGCCCTCGATGAAGTAGTAATCCCGGATCAGCAGCGTGTGGACCAGGCCCCAGATCAGCCAGGCGGACAGGCCCACCACGGTGTACACCGGTTCGACCCACCAACGGTCCGTGCGTAGATGCTTCGCCGAGATCGCGGCGCGCCGGCCCAGCGCGGGTCGCGCCGCCGCCGGTTCGGCTGACGTCGTGGTCATGCGTGCTCCCTGCCGGAGTTCTGGTGCCTGCGGTGACGACGCCTCAAGCGGGGGCGTACGCGCAGCTCAGGACGGCCGCCGACCGCGGGGCGTCGTGTCGGTGCACACGTTACGCCCGGTGGGGTCGGCTGGATCGAGCGGGAGCCTGTGGATCAGCTCACTCGTGACCGCTGGTGGGCCTCGCGGAACCCCGACGGTCCGCCAACGTCGCTCGCCCGGCCGGGCAGGTCCGGCTCACCCTTCAGCCTGGCGTCCGGCTCGCCCTCCTGGCCGGTGTCCGGCCCGCTCTCCTGGTTGGGGTCCCGCTCGTAACGCCGGCCGGCCGTCGGCTGATCGGTAGCATCACCGGCGTGGATGATCGGACGCCGCCGAGTCGGGATGACAGCTTCGCCCGCCCGCCGCGCAGCTCATCCGATCCATCGCCCCTGGTGGGTGACCGGCCGCCCCGCTTGCCGATCGAGTCCTGGCTCACGGACATGGACGGCGTGCTCATTCACGAGGGAAGCCTCATCCCCGGCGCCGACGAGTTCGTCCGGCGCCTGGTCGCCTCGGGCCGGTCCTTCCTGGTGCTCACCAACAACTCGATCTACACGCCTCGTGACCTGCGGGCCCGACTGGCCCACACCGGAATCGATGTTCCGGAGTCGGCGATCTGGACCTCGGCCCTGGCCACGGCCCGTTTCCTCGACTCCCAGCGGCCGGCCGGGTCCGCCTTCGTCATCGGGGAGGCCGGGCTCACCACGGCGCTGCACGAGGTCGGCTACACCCTCACCGAGTCCGACCCCGACTACGTGGTGCTCGGGGAGACGCGCAACTACTCGTTCGAGGCGATCACGCGGGCCATCCGCCTGATCAACAACGGCGCCCGCTTCATCTGCACCAACCCCGACGCCACCGGCCCGTCCCGCGAGGGCGCGCTGCCGGCCGCCGGTTCGGTCGCCGCATTGATCACCAAGGCGACCGGGGTCAAGCCGTACTTCGTGGGCAAGCCCAACCCGCTGATGATGCGCGAGGCGCTCAACCGCATCTCGGCCCACTCCGAGACCAGCGCGATCGTCGGCGACCGAATGGACACCGACGTCCTCGGCGGCCTCGAGGCGGGGCTGTACACGTTCCTCGTGCTGACCGGCGTCACCACGGCGGAGGAGGTGGACCGCTACCCGTACCTGCCGTCGCAGGTGGTGCCGTCCATCGCCGACCTGCTCGACTACCTGTGATCGAACCGTGGGCCGGGCGTCGCCGCGGCGTCCGTCAGTCCTCGATGCGGTACGTGCTCAGCGCCAGCCGGATCTCCGTGGTCGTCACCGAGAGCACCTCCACGATCGCGAGGCGCTGGGGCAGGTTGGCCGAGGCGGCCTGAGCCTCGTCGGTGAGCAGGCAGAACGTCACCCCGCGCTGGGCGGTGATGACCAGCTCCGAGCTCGGTGTGCCGGCGACCAGCACGGCGCAGGTCTGCGGGCTGGGGTTGGCACCGCTGGTGGACCGGCCCGAGGTGCGGTCCAGCCGCACCTGCAGCGTGCTCGGGTCCTGGCAGCGGCTGAAGTAGAACTCGTGCCCGGACTCCACACCGACGTTGCCGGTGTCCACGTCCACGTAGGCGGCGGTGCAGCCGGTCGGGTTCGGCACGCGGATCTCGGCCCGGACGAGCTCGGCGACGTACTGCGGCCCGGCCGGCGTGGTCGGGGTCGGGGCGGGGG
>JADGGF010000502.1 GCA_019690055.1 Micromonosporaceae bacterium | reverse complement strand
TGCCCAGCCGTCCGATGCCCGCGTCCGGAACCGTGATGCGCATGAGTCCATCCTCGAGGAAGGTTCAGGCCTGAGAAAGGGTTCGCCAGTCGTACCCGCACACAGTAGGCCGTACGGTTCCGGGCGGCGCGGAACCGTACGGCCTTGTCTGTGTTGTGAGCGGAGGTCAGCCCTGGCTGGCCTGGAATCGCTGCATGGCAGCGTTGATCGTCTCCACGTACTCCTTACCCCGGTGTTGGTTGGTGACCTCGTCAACGAAGGCGTTCCACTCGCTGAACGGCCGCTCGCCGAGGATGAACCGCAGCGTCTCGGTCATCACGTGGTCGGTCAACGGCGTGCGGATGAAGGTCAGGTCATCCTGCTCGTCCTCGTTGAGCGGCGCAGGCGGCGCCACGGGCAGCACCTCGCGGCCCTCCAGCGCGGCGCTGATGTACGCGGCCTCCTCCTCCGAGTAGAAGGAGTGCATGAGGTCCACGGTGCCGCCGTAGACGAACGCACCGTTGTAGACGCCGAAGTCCTTCTGCAGGTGCTTCGGCGCACCCGGGTTGAAGGCCAGCATGGTGATGTCCGGGTTGAGCACCCGCTTGCCGCTGGCGTCCTTGGTGTAGGTCTCACCCTCGACGCCCCACTTGGCGAACTCCTGGCCCTCCTCCGAGTAGAACAGCCAGTCGACGAACTGCAGCATGGCCACGAAGTCAGGGTTGTCCTTCACCCGGGCCGGGAAGGCGACGCCGTTCTCCAGCCGGCCGCCACCCGGCAGCAGCCGGTTGCCGAACGGACCGGTCAGCACCGGGATCAGCGCCATCTCCGCCCCGGGGATGCCGGCGATGTCGTTGCGGTAGTCGTTCACGATCGTCTGCGGGTTGCTGCTGATCACGAACGACTTGCCCTGGGCCAGTTTCTGCCGAGCCAGGTCGTCCTGCTGGGTGAGGCTCTCCGGGTCGAGCAGGCCCTCCTTGATGAGATTGTTGAGGTACTCCAGCGCCTTGCGGTAGCCGTCGCTGGCCGCGGTGAGCTCGTACTGCTTGGTGTCGTAGTTGTACGACACGGTGTCGTAGTCCCAGCCACCCATCACGCCGAAGCCGGCGGCCACGGCCCGGATCAGGTTACCGCCCGGCCGGTCCGGCGGTGACTGGTTGAAGCGGTCGGAGAGCGGGTAGCAGCCATCGACGCCGGCGCACTCCTGCTTGAGCGTCGCCAGCATGTCGTGGAACTCATCGAGGGTCCGCGGAATGTCGAGGTTGTACTTCTTGAGCAGGTCGGAGCGGACCGCGAACCCGTACTCGAAGCGCTTCTCCTCGTGCATGCCCGGCAGGACGTAGTACTTCCCGTCCGCCTGGATGTGCGTGGCGAGCTCGGGCTGCATCTTCCACGCCTCGACCCGGTGCGAGTAGTTCGGCATCAGGTGGACGTAATCGCTGACCGGTAGCAGCGCACCGGACGAGACGAACTCGGTCTCCTGGTTCCCGTAGAACCGGGTGAGGATGTCGGGAGCCTGGCCGCCGGTGACCAGCGTCGTGCGCACCTGGTTGAAGTCGCTCAGCGGCGCCGGCACGAACTCGAAGCTGACGTTGGTCTTCTCCTTCAGCCACGTCCAGAACGGCCAGTCCTTGTTGAACGGGTAGGCGGGGTGGTCGTTGATCAGGATGCTGAACTCGACGGGCTCGGTGGCCCGGAAGGATACACCTACGTCATAGTTGTCCATGGCGCCGACGCGGTTGTCGGCCAGATCATCCGGCCCCTGCTCCTCGCTGCTGCACGCAGCCAGAACGAGCGACGCGGCAACGGCGGCGGCGCTGGCCGCGGCCAGTACCCGTCGCCGGTTCCGTCGGTACATTCTCGACTCCTTTGATATTGGGACAGATGGGACACACGGTGGGCAGGCCGGTGGCTTCGACCAGCCCTCGACCGCGACGTCAGCCTTTGATCGCGCCGAGCATTACGCCGCGGACGAAGTACTTCTGCAGAAATGGGTAGACCATGAGGATGGGGACCGAGATCAGCACGATGGTGACGGCCTGAACGTTGGCCGAGACCTGGAGGTCGGCCGCATCGGCCCCGAGACTCTCTCCGCCGACCGCGCCGGCGTAGAGGTTGCGCAGGAAGATCGTGACCGGCTGGAGGCCGGGATCGCGCAGGTACAGCAATGCGGGGAACCACGAGTTCCAGAAACTCACGCTGTAGAACAGCGTCATGGTCGCCATGACCGCCTTCGACAGCGGCAGGACGATCCGCAGCAGGATGCCGTAGGTGTTCAGGCCGTCGACCTGGGCGGCCTCCTCGAGTTCCTGCGGCATGTTCTCGAAGAACGCCTTCATCACCAGCAGGTTGAAGACGCTGATCGCGTTGGGCAGCACGATCGCCCACATCGTGTTGTACAGGCCGAGCTGGTTGATCACGACGAAGTTCGGCACGATGCCGCCGTTGAAGAACATCGTGAAGACCGCGACCCAGATCAGGAAGTTGCGTCCCTTGATGTGCTTTTTCGACAGCACGTAGGCGTAGCACGTCGTGAGCACCATCGCCACCAGCGTGGCGCCCAGCGTGTAGCGGATGGTGTTCCAGTAGCTGCCCAGGAAGATCGGGTTGTTCCAGACGTACTCGTACGTGTGCAGATTGAAGTCGACTGGAATCACGTGCACCCGGTTGGTGCGGATCGCGACCTCGGAGCTGAACGAGCGGGCGACGACGTGGATGAACGGCACCAGGGTCGCGATGACGACGAGGATCAGGGCGAATACGTTGAAGACCTGAAACGCCTTGTACGCGCGCGTGTCGTCGATACGGCCGTGACCACGCCGGCGGCCGAAGCGCCCGGTGGGCTTGCGGGGTAGGGCCGGCGGCGAGGGCGGCGCGGCCGGGGTGGCGGCGCCGGTCTGCTGGTTGGAAGCGACGGCTACCACAGGCTTGTCCCCACTGTGCGGCGGGCGATCACGTTCGCGGTGGCGATCATGACGAGCCCGATCACCGCCTCGAACAGACCGATCGCGGTGGCGTAGTTCTGCAGGCTCGGCGAGCTCACGAAGATGCGGTACACGTACGTCGCGATGACGTCCCCGGTCTCGCGGGTGAGCGGGTTGACCAGCAGCAGGACCTTCTCGAAGCTGACGTTCATAAACGTACCGATATTGAGGATCAACAGAGTGACCATCATCGGTCGGATGCCCGGCAGGGTCACGTGCCAGGTCTGGCGCCAGCGGTTGGCCCCGTCGATGCGGGCCGCCTCATACAGATCTTCATCGATAGTCGTCAGCGCCGCCAGGTAGAGGATCGTGCCCCAGCCCACGGTCTGCCAGATCTCCGAGGTGACGAAGATCGTGCGGAACCACCCCGGTTCCTGGATGAACGGAATCGGGTCGGCGCCCAGGGCCCGCAGGGCCTGGTTGGCCAGGCCGTCGAGCGAGACGAACTGGGCGATCATCGAGACCACGACAACGATCGAGAAGAAGTGCGGCAGGTACGACACCGACTGAACGAACCGTTTGAAGGCCTGGCTGCGCAGCTCGTTGAGCATCAGCG
>JADGGF010000501.1 GCA_019690055.1 Micromonosporaceae bacterium | reverse complement strand
CCGGCCGGCCCGGTGGCGGTCGGCGCGACGGCGGTGGTCGGCCTGGCCTTCGCAATCGTCAAGGCTCTGCCGGCCGCGGCCGCAGTCGCCTCGGATCTGTGGTCGATGGTCGCCGGACCGTCGGTCGTGCACGCCGACCTCACCGACCTGCTCGCCCTGCCCGCGCTGGGCCTGGCCTGGTGGGCCTGGACCCGGGCGCGTGGTCGGCCCGCACCCGGCGCGGTGACCCGGGCGGTGCGGCTGGCCGTGGTCCTGCCGGTGGCGCTGGCCAGCGTCGCGGCGACGTCCGCGGCGGAGCCCTCGGTGCGGTACGCCGTCGGTGTAGGACCGGGGGTGGGTGACCAGGCCGCAGCGCTCGTGGCCCGAATCGACGACGCCTATGGCCGCGACTACGCGATCGTCGGGGTGAGCCCGGACGGGCGCTCCTGGGAGCCGCCCGGCGAGGCGGTGCCGCAGCTGTCGACGCAGCAACTCGACGCCATCGTCGACGCGGCGCGGGCCGCCCAGCGGTCGGTCTGCCTCGACGAGGATCGCTGCTGGCGGGTCATGCCCGGTGACATCGCGGTCGAGGAGACGACCGACGGCGGCGTCACCTGGACGACCGCCTGGTCGCTGAGCGGGCCCAAACGGGAGCGGGCCCGGCAGGCCCTCGCCGAGCGCGTGCGCGAGGTGCCGGGCTACGCCGTCGACGACCTGGACCGGGAGATGGCCTGCACGAGCGTCGCGGTCGTGCCCCCGTCGGGCAGCGTCGTCGCCGCCTGCGGCCTGACCGGCTTCGTGTGCCGTGATCCGGACGGTCGGTGGCGGATGCTCGGCTTCGACGGCACCGGCCTTGATATCTCGACATCGTTTGATAGTTTTCAGCGCCTCGCCATCGTGCTCTGCGGCGTGCTCATCCTCCTGATCGGCGCCGAGGCGCATGCCCTACGGTTCGGCCAGGGCTCCCGGTACGGAATCCGGCAGGCCCTGGCCATCATCATCGCCTTCCTGTGTCTGTCGTGCCTGGTCCGCCCGACCGCCGACGCCGACACGTCGTTCGTCTTCCTGTCGCCCGCGCTGATGTTTCTGGCCCTGGTGGGGGTCCTCACCCTGGCCTGGGCCGGCGTCTACCTCGGTGGGCAGCGCAGCTTCCCGTGGTGGACGCTCCCGCCGGCCGTGCTCGGCCCGGCCGCGGCCTTGATCATCCATCTGCTGATGCTGCGCGGGCACATCCCAGCAACGCCCGCGTGGATCGCGACCTGGTCGGTGCTGGCCGGGGCGCTCGTGGCCGCCCTCGCGCTCAGCCTGCTGGTCCGGGGACCTGATCGGGTCGCGTCCCGGTGAGTCCTGGCGCACCCGGGCCGCCGCGTGGTCGGGCCGGGCGTCGGCCAGACTGGGGGATCTGGCCACGTTCGGCCAGGTGACAACGTTCGGTGGCGCCGCTGCGTGGTGGTCAGTGTGAGCATGGACAGCGACCGGTCGGCGGTAGGCCGCGCACCCCTGGTGCCCACGGTGGTTGACGAGCTGCAGCCGACCAGCGTCCACACCAGATCAGCGGGCTCACGTGACCAGGAGTTCCTCGAGTTCGTCCGCGCCTCCGGTCGGTACCTGTTGCGCACCGCGCTGCTGTTGTGCGGTGATCCGGGCCGGGCGGAGGAACTGGTCCAGGCCACCTACGAGCGCACGTACCGCTCCTGGCGTCGGGCGCGCGACGGCGACCCGCAGGCGTACGCGCGCCGGGTGCTGGTCAACCTGCGCATCGATGGGTGGCGGCGTACGCACCGCGAGGTCGTCGTCGCCCCGGGCACACTCCCCGAACGGGCCGGGCCCGACCCCACCGGTGCCGTCGTCGCCCGCAACGCCGTGGTGCTGGCGCTTGCCCGGCTACCGCTGGCCCAGCGTCGGGTCATCGTCCTGCGTCACTTGCTCGACCTCACCGAGAGCGAGGTAGCCCACGAACTGGGGATCTCGGTCGGCACGGTCAAGTCCCACCACGCGCGGGGCATGGCCCGGCTGCGCGAGATCTTCATGGAGGGAGACCCGGAATGAGCACCCAGCTTCACGATGACGATGTCGTCGCCCGGCTGCGGGATGGTGCCCCGAACTACCCGGATTTCGGTCCCGACGCCGGCCACATGCTCATCGCCGCCCGTCGAGCGCTGCGCCGCCGGCGCAGTCGCCAAGCGATCGGTGGCGTCGCCGCCGTCATGGCCGTGGTCGTCGGGCTCACGGCGGCCGGCCCGATCGACGTGCCTGGCTACGGCATGTTCGTCATGCCCGGCGGGTATGACCTCGGTTCGCTCCTGAACCAGGGCGAGCCGCCCACGTTCCCACGCCGGCAGCTGCTCGACGATGTCGGGCGGCTGGAGCGCCATGTGCTGCCGGTCGTCGAGGAGTTGGGGCTGACCCTGTACATAGACCACTCGACGCCGGGGGGTCCGAGCTGCCGGGTGTTCACCTGGTCGCACGGAGCGTTCCGGGACCGCAACTCGGACTGCGCCAATCCCGACGACCCCGAGTTGCCGTTCGATGCCGAGAGCACAACCGCGTTCACTCGCGTGGCCGACGCCATCGACGCCTCCGGCGTCGACGTGTACCGGATCGACCAGCGTGGGTGGGGGTCAGGGCCGTCGTTTCACCTCCAGGACAGTTCCTGGTTGTGGAACTGGTACTACTCGTACGTTCCCGGGACGCCGGCCGACGGCCCCGACGAGGTGCGAACGCAAACGCCCCGCGGCGTCCGGTTGCAGGTCCACGTCACCGGTGACTGGTGGTTCACGGTGGAGCCCGACGACTGACAAGGCGACGGCATGGTTGGCGACCGACGGACACCGCTAGGTGAGTGCGTCTCGCCACCGTCGGCGCCGAGAAGCAGGATGAACCATCCGCCGAGCAAGATCTTGATCACGTCGAGCGTGTCGCCGGCCGTCGGTTCGTCGAGGAAGAAGTGCCCGAGCCGGCCGCCGTCGAAGCCGAGCATCCGCCACTCGCCGCCGGCATCGCGGCTGACGAAGCCCGCCAGCCCACACGCCGCGACCACGACCCCCGAGCGAAGATCCAGGTAAATGCCGGTGCAGCCGAGCTCACGGTGGACGCTGTCGATCGGGTACCCGTCGACGTTGCTCGCCCGGAGGGTCAACTCCTCGGCGTACCGTTCGCACTGCGGTCCACTCACCGTCCAGGCCACGGTCCACGTGTGGCCGCTGTCGGTCGACTCCTCGATGGTCAGTTCGCCGGGCACCGTCCGCCAACAGCGGCCAGCCGCGGCGCATGTGCTCGGCGGGGCGTCCCGCGCAGTGGCGATCGCCGCCTCGATCTCCGGCTCCGGGAACGTCGGGCACGGCTGGCCCTGGCTCGTCTCGCACAGCGGCGGGCTCCCCGGTTTTTGTCGGAGCGACCGCCTGGTAATCCGGGTATCGCCACGACACGCCGTCGCGGCTGATCTGGACGATCTCGTACCGGCGGACCCCGCCCGCGCCGTCCACCCGCGCCACCATGATCATGGCGTCGTCGCCCAGCCCCGGCCCGACCCCGGCCGCGTACTGCAC
>JADGGF010000500.1 GCA_019690055.1 Micromonosporaceae bacterium | reverse complement strand
GTACCGATCCCTCAGTCGAGAAGGACGTCGAAGCCGTACAGGCCGCGCGTACCCCCGACGAAGACAGCGTTCTCCACGGTGGACAGTACGACGTGACCAATCGCGCCGTCGACCCTGAGCACGGCCACGTCTTGCGCCTCAGGTGTCCACACCACCATGGATGTGTCGCCGACGGCAACCAGGAACGTGCCGTTTTGAGCCAGGTCCAGCTGGTCAACGTCGTGAGGGTGGCCGGTGTCGATGTGGTGGCGCTGAGTGCCGGTGGTGGTGTCCCAGATGCGTACCGTCGCATCACGACCGTTGCCGGTGGTGGCCAGCCAGGTGCCGTCGGGGGCGATGTACAGCCGGTCGATGCCGTAGGGGTGGCCGGTGTGGATCGCGCGACGGAGTGCGGGGTCGGGCTGGTCGGGTGGAGGCCACCGGTTGGCCAGGCGCGGCCGGTGGGTGAGGGTGCGGGTGAACGCGGCGACGCGGGGTTGGAGCTGGGGGTTGCCGTCGAGGCGACTGGCCAGGATGTCGTCGATCGCCTGGTCGGGTTTGACCGGTGCCAACAGGTGGGCGTTGTGGCGGATGGCTTGGCTGAGCACGGCGGCGTCGGGGTGGCGGGAGCGGGCGAGGTCGGCCTCGGCGCGCACCGGGCCGCTGCGGCGGACGCGGGCCGCGATCCAGCGGAGATCGACCACCAGCGTGTCGACCTCGGCGTGTAGTCCAGCTCCGATGAGGTGGTCGACGAGGTGGTGCCAGAGGTAGTCCTGCTCGGGCGGCAGCGTCCACCATGGACGGCCACCGTTGTTGTCTTCGGGAAGGAGACGGCTGGCGGCGGTGATGAGGTGCGCGTTGACGCGGGTCCGCCGGTCGGGGCCGACGGCCTCGCGCAGGTAGCTGCGCAGGACGTCGTGCAGGCGTAGGCCGGGCTGGTGACGGGCCGGAGTGGCCAGGGACGCGTCGATGAGGGCCAGCCCGAGCTGTTCGGTCTGGAACCGATCGAGCCCGCCGCTCTCGCCCCAGAGCAGCGCCAGCGCGGTGTAGGGGATGTCGGTGTCCTCGGCGAAGATGCCGAGCTCGAGGTACCTGTCCCGGGCGAAGGCCGGCAGCTCGTCCAGGCTGGCGTTGAGGCAGGCGGCGACCAGCTGGGTGCGGTGCTGGCTGGTGAACGTCACCGGGTCGTCGAGGGCGGCCGGTCCGGCCTGGCCGAGCCGGTCGGCGACGATCCGGGCCGCGTCCGCCACCGGGCGGCGGGCCGCGGCGAGTCGGGCGATGGTCCGGTTGGTGATGTTCAGGAGCAGGGGCCAGCGTCCGGTCAGGCGCAGCAGCCGGGCGATCAGGTCGTCCGGCAGGCCGGACAGGTCGCGTGTGATCACGGCTTCGGCCTCGTCGTCGCTCATGCGATCGATGGGCACCGGGGTCGCGGCGGCCAGCGACGGCAGCTTGACGCGAGTGGTGACCAGGCGGCGGCACCGCTGGCCGCCGAGCAGGAAGGGTTGGATCTGCTCGTCGCGCCACACGTCGTCGACGACCAGGAGGATCGGCTGTGGGCAGGCGTCGAGCGCTTCGCCGAGGCGGAACCCGGCCTCCTGTGGGCCGGAGAGCGTGGGTCGGGTGCCGGTGAGTTGCTCGGTGAGGTCATTGATCTTCGATGCGAGGTCGGCGCCCTCGATGTCCTGGCCGAGCTCGGTCCACAGGACCCCGCCGGGGAAGAGCTCATCGATCGCCGGATCGTGACAGGTCTGGATGACCAGGGTGGTCTTGCCGAATCCGCCGGCTCCCCAGACAGCATTGACGACAACCGATTTCTCGGCGGAGTCGCGCAGGGATTTGATCAGCGCGCGGCGCAGGTCGGGCCGGTCCACCAGGCCCGGCGGGATCGGCGGCACCATGCGCGGGCGCCGCGGCGGGCCGCCCGATCCGGACGGGGCCGCGGCCACGGGCGGATCGTACCGCCGGTTAACCATCCACGGGTGTGAGCCGGCCGATGTTTCGCAATGCACGGGCGGGTTGTCGGGCAGCTTCTCCGTCAGCGCGGTGAAGATGTCACGGCCGCAGAGCGACCGTCCCTTGCCGGGAACGCCCTGGAGCACCTCCAGCAGGGCGCCGGTGAACCGGGTGGTTTCGTCACCCGGGGCGGCGTCGGCCGGTGAGTGACGGTCGGCCGCCCCGATCAGGTACCACCCGGCCGACTCCGCGGCGCGGACAGCGGTCGCCGGCAGGCTCCGCGCGGCGTGGCCGGCGTAGCAACAGTCCAGCAGCAGCATCGTCGCTGTGCCTGGGCGGCCGTTGCGGCTCACCTCGTCGGCGAGGTCGGCGACGGTGACCATGGTCTTGTCCGGCCGGGAGCGATCACCGTCGGCCGTTGCCAGGCACAGCTGGTCGCCGAACCTCTCCGCGTGGCCGACGAAGTAGATCACCAGAATGCCGGGGGAGCGGACGACCTGGGCCGCCCGGCCGACGGCCTCCAGAACCGTGGCCCGGTCGGGATTGACCAATTCGATCGATCCCACGTGGCGGCGCAGGCCCCACAGGTCCGGGGCGGCGAACTCCTCGGCCAGCCGACGGACGCAGGTCTCCGCTTGGGGCACCGGTGGGAAGTCGCTCCGGTACTGACCGACGCCGATCAGGACCGCGGCCGACAGGGACGGATCGGCGCGCTCCACACCGGGAACGTGGTCACTCACGGTCCGGCGGCGCGTCGAGCGCCTCCTGCACGGCCTTGATCACGGTGTCGGCCGGACCCTCCACATCGAGCGCGACGCGGCGTTCGCCCGCAGGAAGATCTACGCGGATCAACACCACGCGAGCGCGCTCGGCCGGTCGGGTACGGCGCCGAGAGCGGAAGAAGTCGTAGATAGCGTTGATGACAAAGGGCAGGGCCACCGACGTCGCGATAAACGTCAGTATTTCGGCCGCGCCGAGCTCGCCCGGCCTGATCGGGGCCCGGCCCCGCCGAATCTCCACGTCGCCCAGGTCCGGTCGGTCCCGGAGCCACGACTCCAGCCCCTCGACGGCGTCGTCGTGACCGTCTTCCACATGCACCATGACCTGCACGATCCGCAGCATAGCGACGCATGGCTAACCACCGCCCGACCGAATGGCTCGATCTGTCGGGGCCGGACGTCCGACGTGACAGAAGGATCTCATGATTGGCGGGCGAGCCGCCTCGCCGAAGCAGTACCTTGCGAGCCCGTTTCGTTGTGGGCCAGATCCATCGAATGCGTCCGTACGGCCAGCCCGCAGTCTGGCTGGCACCGGCCGGTTCAATAGGCCGAGATAACTAAATTCGCCGCTCTGGTGGCGACCATGTCCGGAACTGAGTCTGCCGCCTGAACCCGGCCCGGGCATTTGCGGCAACCTCCCCGGGTGCCGAATGCGGGCGGCGTGTGGTTGTGCAGGGACGGATTCCTCGGTCGCCACTAGGTTCGCGCAGATACCCGGTTGACCACGGCGCCCGTCCCCGGCCGGGCATAGAGCCTAGCTTCCTAGGATGCTGTACGCGTGGTGACGCGTCGCACACGCGGCTATCTGTCCCGATCG
>JADGGF010000499.1 GCA_019690055.1 Micromonosporaceae bacterium | reverse complement strand
CGTCTCGCCTCGATTCTACGCGCGGCCATCGGCACCGATCCCCCGTTCCGGGAAAGCGGCGCCCGCGAGGAATGGGGCACAGGCGACGCAACGCAACGAAGAGAGCCGCGTGACAAACGATCGCCGAGTGAGGCAGACGTGGAGTCGTCGTTCCGGGGCGCAGACCCCGGTCACCCGCGCCCTCAACGCCACGGCGATCTGGACCGCGAATGAGCCCACGCCTCCGGCTGCGCCGATGACCATGACCCGCTGGCCCGGCCGCACCCGGGCCGCGTCGCGGACCGCCTGCAGCGCCGTGCCGCCGGAGATCGGCGCCACCGCCGCCTGGTCGAATGAGACAGTCGCCGGTCGGCGGGCCAGCGTCGACGGCCGGGTGACGGCGAACTGCGCCCAGGCGCCCGAGCCGGTGGTGCCGTACACCTCGTCACCCGGCTGGATTGTGCTGACGTTGCGGCCGACCGCCTCCACCACGCCCGCGAACTGCCGTCCCCGCACCGGCACCCGCTGCCGGCGCAGGCCGGTGCCCAAACGGATCGCGTAGGGCGTGCCGGTCATCACGTGCCAGGACGCCCGCTCCACCCCGACGCACGCACCCGGACCAGCACGTCGTCGTCACCGATGTGCGGTTGATCGATCTCGGCGACCTGCAGGACGTCCGCGTCTCCGTAGACGTGAGAGACCACGGCCTTCATGACTCCTCCTCGGCTAGACCTCCTCCGGATCGCCAGAGGAATCTGGATATTGAAAGACTTCTTCCAAGCGCGCGTTGAGAGCCCGCGCGATCAGGAACGCCACTTCCAGCGACGGCGAATACCGGCCCTGTTCGATGGCGATGATGGTCTGCCGGGTGACCCCGACACGCTCGGCCAGCTCCGCCTGGGTCATCTCGTTGTTGGCGAAGCGGAGCGCCCGGATGCGGTTGGTGATACGGGTTGGCATTACGGGTTGGGCACCGTGGTGTGATTCATGACGATCTTCGCGATGCTGCCGAGCACCGCCGAGAGCACGAAGCCCAGATAGAGCACGTTGGCGATCCAGAACCAGTGCCACTCGGCCAACGCCATGAGGAGGGCGGCGATCCCCCCGATCACGACGAACGCTTGCCCGACCTGGTCCCCGAGCCGGTCGATGGCCCGGTCCCGCTCGTCCTTCTGACGGGCCCCGCGGGGGTTGATGATGCTCAACACGATCTCGGCGGCGATGTTCAGCACAAATCCTAGACATGGCTCACGGAGCCCCGCACCCACCCACGATCAACGGCAGACAGACGTGGGGTGGGGGCTCGGCCCACACCCCACCAAACAGTGGAGAGTATTGATGTAAAGGTTCCGGCCGACGAGTGACTCAGGCGTACGGACTGTCCAGGAACTGGCTCCGGTCGTAGACAAGGTACTCACCCGACCACCCGAAGGTGCTGCCGTACAGGGTGAGGTACAGGTCGCGGATCGTTCCGGTGGTCACCGTGCCCGACACCGTCCCGGAGCCGTTGGGGCAACTCGGCGGATTGCTGTTGTAGTTCCCGTAGATGATGGTGACGAACGTGGGACTGCTGAGGAAGTTCCGGCGGACCTCCAGATAGGGCAGCATGTAGCTGGACTGCCGGCAGAAGGTCAGGTCGTACCGGAACTGGGTGGTGTTCGTCTCGAACTGGATGGTCCCGGTGACCTTGCCGAGGTTGCCGAATGGGCTGTTCACCTGGATATTGACGTTGACGGTGACGCCCCAGTCGGCCCGGGCGGGCGCGGCCGGCAGCACGACGGCGGCGACCAGCGTGGCGAGGCCGAGGCTCAGCACACGGAGGATACGCGAGCGCACGATAACGATCTCCATTCATGAGTAGGAGTCGTCCCGGGACGCTGCTGAATATATGCCAATGAGCGACAAGATTAGAAGAGGTCAATACTCGCAATCATCGGCGACCCCGGCCCGACGCCTACGCCACCGGTCGAGCGGTCTCCATCCAGTCAATACGCATTCGCACCCACGCGGGAATCCACAATGGACACCTCTTCAGAGTGACGCCGTGGTGCGGGCGCGGCGTCGTCAGCCCTGATGGGTCCAGGCCATGTCCCAGAAGCTGACCTCGGCCTCGACGACCTGGCGGAAGGACGCGTCGAGGTCGGCCGGCTCGGGGATGTCGCGGAGGGCGGCGTCGGCGGCCTGCTCGAGGCCGGTGACGTACGCGGCGAACGCCGGCGTCGTCCAGTGCTCGACGAACTCCCGGTAGGCCGGCGCACCGGGCGCGGCGTGCGACCACGCATCCAGATACACGCGCTCCAGCGCCCACAGCGCGGTCACGGCGACGGGAAACTCGACGGCGTCGAGGCGCTCGAGCAGGCGGGCGTACGCGGCGGTTGCGGGCAGCTCGGCCACGGCCAGGTCCAGCCCCCGCGCCTGCGCCTGCCGCTCAAACCAGGCCAGCTCATCGACGAGGGCGACCACGCCCCCGGCGAGCACCGACTGCGCCGGTCGCGGCGACCGAGCCAGCAGGCGCGCCTGGAACCGCAGCAGCAACGCGACAAACCGGTAGTCCTGCGTGAGCCACCGGTCGAAGGCCGCCTCCGGCAGCGTGCCGTCCCGGACGGCGTCCAGGAACTCGTGTCGCGTTGCCCGCAGCCACAGGTCCGGACAACGCTGGGGAAGATCCGCGACACCCACGGGGCGAGTCTAGCCAGCCGCCGGCCCATTGCGAGCGGCGCGACGCGCGGGCGGACGGCGGCGCCCCGGCGTGGCTCGTGACGCGCGGGCACCGTCGGACTCGAGCCGGCGCCGCACCAGCGACCGAGCCCGAGCGGTGCCCGCCACCCACGTGGCGCTCATGACTGGTCACCCGTCAGCGCCGCGAGGTCCTTCCGAACCAGCTTCACCACCCGCGCGACCAGCGCCGGCCGACGCTCACCGCGCTCGTCGCCTGGCCGCGCGCCGGCCGGCCCGTCGAGCCGCTCACGCACCTTGGCCACGTCTCTACGCTCGACCGAGCGGACGAAGCCAGGTAGGGCCACAAGCCCCACCGGGCTCGGTCCACGAGTCACATTCGATAGCCCGAAATGCCGCGGCCGGAGGTGCGGGCGGTCAGCCGGGCGGCGTACGTCGGCCAGCCAGCGCTGGCCAAATTGCCCCGGGCGCCGCACGGCTCACGCTCCCTCAGCCCACGATCACGTCGCCAGGCGCGGCCGCAGCGTCATTCCGCGCAGCTCGCCGGAGCGGAATCTGCGAATTACTCGAGTACGCAGATGACATCTCCGACCGCGTAGGTCTGGCCTGCCGTCACGGCGATCGTGGTGACCGTTCCGGCCGCGTCCGCGGTGATGGTGGTCGTCACCTTGTCCGTGTCGATGTCCGCTATCGGGTCGCCGACCTCGACCCTCTGTCCGATTTGGACATGCAGGTCCGTGACGTCGACCTCCACCGTGGACATGCCGACCTTCGGAATGCGGATCTCGTGCACGGGTCACCCTCTCACGCTGGCCAGGATGGCGGACCTGATCTCGTCCCGCTTCGGCATCACGGCGAGCTCCAGGACCGGGGCGAACGGCACGGGAG
>JADGGF010000498.1 GCA_019690055.1 Micromonosporaceae bacterium | reverse complement strand
GGCGCGTCGAGCAGGCGGGGGAGCAGCTCCGGCTCCAGGGTCAGGGCCCGGAACGTCAGGCCGATCGTGACGCCGTGGTCGGGCCGGTGCACGACCTCGATCGGGTCGCCGGCGCGGACCGAGCCGGGGGTGAGCACGCGGAGGTACGTGCCCGGGTGAGCGCGTTCGGTGAATCGCCGGACGAGGTCGGGCACGTCCCAGAACCCAGCGAAGACCGTACACGGGATCCGCGGCCGGCTCACCTCCAGTAGGGCGGTCCCGACCGCCCACCGCTCACCGATGACACAGTCGTTGAGCTCGATCCCGACGGTGGTCAGGTTCTCCCCGAAGTTGCCCGGGTGCAGCGCTCGCCCCAGCGACTGCGCCCACCACGCCGCGTCCTCCGACGCGTAGGCGTAGACGGCCTGGTCGACGCCGCCGTGTGACGGCGTGTCGAGCACGTGATCGCCCACGACGCCCAGCGGCTCGAGCCGTACGGCTCCGGCCACCGGACGTTTGTCGATGCCGGTCGCGCGGTTTTGGCCAACCCACTCCGCCCAGGTGGGCTGGCCGACATTGACACTCAAGATGGATGCGCTCACGTCGTAACGGTACGCGAACGTCCCACCGGTACCATCTGCGCCATGTCACGCTTCCTGGCCTCACTTCCGCGCGGCGAGCGCGTCGGCCTCGCCTTCTCCGGTGGCTTGGACACATCGGCGTCGGTCGCCTGGATGCGCGCCGGTGGGGCGATCCCCTACGCGTACACGGCCAACCTGGGGCAGTACGACGAGCCCGACATCGCCGACGTCCCGTCGCGGGCGCTGCAGTACGGCGCGGAGAAGGCCCGCCTCGTCGACTGCCGGGCCGAGCTGGTGCGTGAGGGGCTCTACGCCCTGCAGTGTGGGGCGTTCCACATCAGCACGGCCGGAAAGACGTACTTCAACACCACCCCGTTGGGGCGGGCCGTCACCGGCACGATGCTCGTGCGGGCCATGGCCGAGGACGGCGTGGACATCTGGGGTGACGGCAGCACCTACAAGGGCAACGACATCGAACGGTTCTACCGCTACGCCGTGCTGGTGAATCCGTCGATCCGCATCTACAAGCCGTGGCTGGACCCGGCGTTCGTGGCCGACCTCGGCGGCCGGGCCGAGATGAGCGCCTTCCTGGCCGCACGCAACCTGCCCTACCGGGACCCGGCGGAGAAGGCGTACTCCACGGACGCGAACATCTGGGGCGCCACCCACGAGGCGAAGCACCTGGAGCAGCTCTCGGTCAGCGCCGAGATCGTCAAGCCGATCATGGGTGTGGCCCACTGGGACCCGTCGGTGCCGATCGAGCCCGAGGACGTACGCATCGCCTTCGCCGAGGGCTGGCCGGTGTCGATCAACGGCAAGACCTTCGACAACGACATCGATCTCGTCATGGAGGCCAACGAGATCGGCGGCCGGCACGGGCTGGGTCTGTCCGACAACATCGAGAACCGGGTCATCGAGGCGAAGAGCCGGGGCGTCTATGAGGCGCCCGGGATGGCCCTGCTGCACATCGCGTACGAGCGGCTCGTCACCGCGATCCACAACGAGGCAACGATCGACAACTATCGCACGATGGGCCGGCGGCTCGGGCGGCTGCTCTACGAGGGCCGCTGGTTCGACCCGCAGAGCCTGATGCTGCGGGACTCCCTCGTGCGCTGGGTCGGTTCCGCCGTCACGGGCGAGGTGACGCTGCGCCTGCGGCGAGGCGACGACTACACCATCCTCGACACGGTCGGCGACAACCTGGCCTACCAGCCGGACCGCCTGTCGATGGAGCGGGTCGAGGACGCCGCCTTCGGCCCGACCGACCGCATCGGGCAGCTCACCCTGCGGGAGCTCGACCTCGCCGACACCCGCACCCGGCTCGTCGCCTACGGCCGCAGCGGGGTGCTGCCCTCCGGCGAGCTGGTGGCGATCGCCGGATCGTCGCCCAGCGAGTCGACCGCCTCCGTCGAGGCGAGCGCCGTGGCCGAGGCGGCCGAGGCGGCCGATTCCGGCGGGTTCGCCACCGACCCGAAGTTCGCCGTGGGGGACTGCGACCCACCGGAGGAGTGATCCGGCGGGTGCCGGGCGGGGCTCGCCCAGAAAGTCACTGTCCGGGCTCTGCTGGGTGTCGCGCGCGCCCAGAAAGTCACTTTCCGGGCTCGCCGGGGTGCATGGCCTGCCCAGAAAGTCACTTTCTGGGCCTGGACCGCGGGCACCCCGCTGGCGAGCCTCAGCTCGGGCGCTCGGCGAGCTCGAGGAACTTGCGCTTGACGTCGAGCGCCTGCTGGGCCTGACGGATGCGCCGGGGATCGCCCGAGGCCTGGGCGCGTTCCAGCCGGGCCTCGGCCTCGGCGACCTGTTCGCGCATCTGGGCGAGCAGCGGGTTGTCGTCGGGCGTCGTCCGGCGCCAGGCGGAATCCATCGCCGCCCGGACCTTCTCCTCGACCGCGCGCAGGCGGCGCTCCAGACCGGCGGCGACCTCGCGCGGGAGGCGACCCGTGTCGTGCCAGCGGGCCTGGATCTCCCGCAGGCGTTGCTGAGCCGCCTGCGGGTCGGCGTCGATGTCCAGCGCCTCCGCCTCGGCGAGCAGCGCCTGCCGCTTCTCCAGCGCCTGCCGTTGCTCGGCGTCACGCGCCGCGAAGACCTCGCTGCGGCGGGTGAAGAAGGCGTCCTGCGCGGCCCGGAACCTTTCCCACAGCCGCTGCTCGACCTCCTTGCTGGCCCGCGGCGCGGCCTTCCACTCCGCCATCAGCTCCTTGAGGCGCGCGGCGGTCGATGCCCAGTCGGTCGAGTCCTTGAGGGCCTCGGCCTCGGCGACCAGCTCCTCCTTGCGGGCGGTGGCCTGCTTGCGCTGGGCGTCGAGGCTGGCGAAGTGGGCGCCCCGGCGGCGGGTGAACGAGTCACGGGCGGCGGAGTAGCGCTTCCACAGCTCGCTGTCGGTCTTCTTGTCGATCCCCCTGATGGTCTTCCATTCCTCGAGGATCTCCCGCAGCCGGTCGCCGGCCGCCTTCCACTGCGTGGAGGTGGCGGCGATCTGCTCGGCCTCCTCGGCCAGCGCGGTCTTGCGGGCCAGCGCCTCGGCCCGGGCCGCCTCGCGGGCCGCCCGGTGCTCGGCCGCCCGCTGCTCGGCGGTGGCCGTCAGCTTCTCCACCCGCTCGGCCAGGCCGACCAGGTCGCCAACCACGGCCGCCTCGTCGAGCGAGACCCGGATCTGGCGCAGCCGGTTGATGGTGTGCGCGGCGTCGGCAGCGCCGGTGTTGAGCCGCGTCTCGATAAGATCGACCTCGGTCACGATGTCGGCGAACCGCCGGGCGTAGTGGGCCAGGCCCTCCTCGACGGTGCCCGCATGCCACGAGCCCACGACCCGTTCCCCCGTGGCCGTCTTGACGTAGACCGTGCCGTCCGAGTCGATCCGGCCGTAACTCGTGTGGTCCATGCCCGTGTCCGCCCTCTTGTGCCCGGCCGCCCCGGCCTGGTGCCGGTGACGCCGCCCCATGCGCTCCCCACCGCCCCATTGGGCGCACCTCTGCGCGTCCTGGGAC
>JADGGF010000497.1 GCA_019690055.1 Micromonosporaceae bacterium | reverse complement strand
CGGGAGGGCGACGTCTTCTCGCTCATCGGGCCGAAGCGCTACGACGCACCATGGAAGGACATCGAAGCGCAGGGCTGGATCGCGCCGGCCGAGTGCATCGAGGTCCGGGTTACGCTGACCGACGCCGAACGGATGGCGTACGCCACGGCCGAGGCGGAGGAGCGGTACCGGTTCGCCGCCACCGCCCGTACCAAGCTGCCGGTCGTGCGCAAGCTGGTCGAGCGGCACCAGGGCGAGCAGATTCTCGTGATCGGTGCATATATCGATCAGCTCCAGCGTCTGGGGGAGTACCTCGACGCGCCGGTCATCCAGGGCACGACCCCGACCAAGCAACGGGAGCGGCTCTTCGACGCGTTCCGGGCCGGCGAGGTGTCGATACTCGTCATTTCAAAGGTGGGTAACTTCTCGATTGACCTGCCGGAGGCCGCGGTGGCGATCCAGGTGTCCGGCACGTTCGGCTCCCGCCAGGAGGAGGCGCAGCGCCTCGGCCGGGTGCTGCGGCCGAAGGCGGACGGACGGCGAGCCCACTTCTACACCGTCGTCGCGCGGGACACCATCGACACGGAGTACGCCGCCCATCGGCAGCGGTTCCTCGCCGAGCAGGGATACGCCTACACCATCATCGATGCCGACGATGTGCTCGGTCCGCCGCTGAATCTCTGAGGTCCAGCCCGGTGTGCCCTTCGCTCGTTCCTCGCCGCGATGAGCACCCACCCACTGGCCACCGTGGACCGACACTCGACCCGGTGATGCCGGCAACGCCAGGTGTCCAGGGCCGGGCTCCGGGGCGCATGCTGGTAGTCGTGGCCGACCTGTTGACGTCGTGGCGCCAGGCATTACCCGCTGCCGTACCGGCCGAACCCGCCGCGCGGGTGGGTGCCGATCTCCTGCGGCGGTGGGGTGAACCGCACCGTCACTACCACACCACGAGCCACCTCTCGGTGGTACTCGGGGTCATCGATGAGAACGCCGGCCATGCCGCCGATCCCGACGCGGTCCGGCTGGCCGCCTGGTTCCACGACGCGGTCTACGACCCGCACCGCGTGGACAACGAGGAGGCCAGCGCCCTGCTCGCCGAGGCGACCCTGCCCGGACTCGGTGTGTCGTCCGAGCGGGTGGCGGAGGTGGCCCGGCTGGTGCGACTCACCGCCAGTCACGACCCGGCACCGGGCGACCGTAACGGCGAGCTGCTCACCGACGCGGACCTGGCCGTGCTCGCCAGCCCGCACGACGCCTACCTCGCCTACACCGCCGCGGTCCGCCGCGAGTACGCCCACGTGAGCGAGCCCCAGTTCATCGCCGGACGGGCGTCCGTACTGCACAACCTGCTCTGCCTGCCGAGCCTGTTCCACGTTCCGGCGTTGCGGGAGCGGTGGGAGGACGCCGCCCGGACCAACCTCACCCGCGAGCTGACCACCCTGCGCACCGTGCCGACGCACTGACCAGTGCGCGGGCTTCAGGCGGATTCCGTGAGGCGTCGCAACGCGGCGTGTTTGGGGCGACGCAAGCCATTCCGGTACAGCGCGGCGACGATCTCGCGGCTGGAGACCGTGCGCGCCCCCAACCATACCGCCACGGGATACCGCTCGGCCGGGATGTCGTAGTGATCCCGATCGAATCCCCGGCGGGGTGCGCCGAGTGCCTCGGCGAAGGCGTGCAGTTCGGCCAGGGATGTGTCGCTGATCAGGTGCGACCACAGCCGGCCGTGGGCCGGCCAGCGGGGGAGATCGATAAGGATCACCTGATGGAGGAGGGCCGGCCGGCCTGGATCGTCCGTACGTCCGGGGCGCCGAGCCGGACCGCCTCGGCGCTCTGGTCGTCGGGCATGGTCTGGGACTTGCGTTCCGCCGCCACCCGGGCGAGGTAGTGCTCGACCTCGGTGCGCTGGCGGTCCGCGTCCCAGCCGAGCTCGGCGCCCATGAGAGCCGCGGCGTCGGCGGCACTGTCGACGCCCCGGTGGGCGGTCTCAAACGAGATGCGGGTGCGCCGGGCCAGCACGTCGTCCAGGTGCAGTGCCCCCTCGGCCCGGGCGGCGTAGGCCACTTCGACCGCGAGGTACGACGGCGCGCCCTCCAGGGGCCGGATCAGCTCGGGCCGCTCGGCCAACAGGTCCAGCACGTCCGTGGCGAGCGAGCCGTACCGGTCGAGCAGGTGCTCGGCGACGTCGACCGGAACCCGGTGGCGCAGCGCGAGGACGGCCGGGTCCCGGCGCAGCCGGGCGTACCCGTCGGCGCCGAGCAGCGGCAACTCGTCGGTGCGGGAGCGGGGGATGCCGGCCCGCAGGCGACGGACCGCGCGGTCCACCACGTCGGCCGCCATGACCCGGTAAGTGGTGAGTTTGCCTCCGGCCACGAGGACCAGACCGAGCAGCGGCTCGACCACGGCGTGCCGCCGGGACAGCGCCGAGGTGGACTCGTCTTCCCCGGACAGCAGCGGCCGCAGCCCGGCGTAGACCCCCTCGATGTCCGATGTGGAGAGTGGCCGGTCGAGGACCTCGTTGACCAGACCGAGCAGGTACTCGATGTCGCGCGCCGTCGCGGCCGGATGCGCGCGGTCCAGCCGCCAGTCGGTGTCGGTCGTGCCGATGATCCAGTGCCCGCCCCACGGGATCACGAACAGCACCGAGGTGGGCGTGCGCAGGATCAGGCCCGCCTCGCCGGAGATGGCCGAGCGCGGAACCACCAAGTGGACGCCCTTCGACGCCCGGACCCGCAGCCCGGGCCGGAACGGTCCTCCGTCAACCGCCACCATGTCGGTGATGTCGTCGCTCCACACCCCGGTGGCGGCGATGACCGTACGGGCAGAAATACCGAACTCTTCGCCTGTTTCGATATCAATCACGCGGGCGCCGGTCGCCTCGCGGGCCGCCCGCAGGATGCGCTGGGCCCGCACCGACGTGACCACCGCGGCCCCCAAGCTCGCCGCCGTGCGCGCCAGGGTGGTCACCAGGCGGGCGTCGTCGACCTGGGCATCGAAGTACCGGATCGCCCCGCCGATCGTGTCCTCGCGCAGGGACGGGAAGATGCGCCGCGCGCCCGCGGTGGTCAGGTGCCGGTGCAGCGGCATGCCCCGCGTCAGCGCGTTGACCCCGGCGAACGCGTCGTAGAGGGCCACCCCGGCGCCGTAGTAGCCGCGCAGCAGGCCACCGCGCCAGCCGCCGCGGGGCAGCGGGACCAGGAACGGCACCGGCCGGACCAGGTGGGGCGCCAGTCGGGTCGCGAGCAACCCACGCTCCCGCAGCGCCTCGTGCACCAGCGCCAGGTCGAGCTGCTCCAGGTAGCGCAGCCCGCCGTGGACCAGTTTGCTGGAGCGCGATGAGGTGCCGGAGCCGAGGTCGCGGGCCTCGACCAGCGCGACCGACAGCCCCCGGGAGGCGGCGTCCACGGCCGCACCGGTGCCGGTCACGCCGCCGCCGATGACCAGCACGTCGAACGTCTCCCGCCGCAGGCGCTCCAGGTCGGCCGCCCGGCGCTCGGGCGACAACCGGGACGCGGCGACGCGGGACACGGAGGGGTCGCGCACCGCTCAACCGTACCCGCCACGGGCCACCCCCGGTC
>JADGGF010000496.1 GCA_019690055.1 Micromonosporaceae bacterium | reverse complement strand
GCAGGGCATCAGCAATGCGCTGCGCGATGCCGACCGGCTCGCGGCGGCCGTCATCGCCGGGCTCGGCGGCGCCCGTCCGCTGTCCGCCGCGCTCGCCGACCACCACCGGCAGCGGGACGCCCAGCTGGGGCCGATGTTCGACTTCACCGTCGGGCTCACCCGGTTCCGCGGGCTGAGCCGGGTCACCCGCGCGTTCTTCACGGCGGTCGCCCGTCAGCCGGCGGAGACCCAGCGGTTCCTCGGGGCCTTCGCGGGCGTGACCCCGATTGATCGCTATTTGTCCATCGCTAACGTGGCCCGGGTGCTGGCCCGCCGCCGGACCCCCGCCTCAGCCCAGCGAGCCGATGGTGTCGACCACGTGCTCGGCGATGGCGAGGCTGGAGGTCGCCGCCGGTGACGGGGCGTTGCGCACCGCGGTGACCGGGCCGAGGTGGTGGATGCGGAAGTCGTCGACCAGGCTGCCGTCGCGATCCAGCGCCTGCGCCCGGATGCCGGCGCCGCCCGGCACCACGTCGTCCGGCCCGATCTCGGGCACGTAGCGACTGGCCACCCGCATGTAGGCCGTTCTGGACAGCGAGCCGTACACCTCGCGCACGCCGGTTCGCCAGTGCCGCGCAGCCATGCGCCACATGCCAGGCCAGGTGGCGATGGAGTACAGGTCAGGCAAAGAAATTTTTGACCATCGATAGCCTTCACGGGCCAGGGCGAGCACGGCGTTGGGCCCCACGTCGACGTCCCCGGTGACCCGACGGGTGAAGTGCACGCCGAGGAACGGGTAGCGCGGATCCGGCACCGGGTAGATGAGCCCGCGGATCAGGTGCGTCTTCTCCTTGCGGACAAACATGTACTCGCCCCGGAACGGTACGATCCGCGGGGCCGGAGCGTCGCCGGCCAGCCGCGCCACCCGGTCGGAGTGGGCGCCCGCGCAGATGACCAGGTGGTCCACCCGCAGTGGCTCGCCCCCGGCCACGACGTCCAGGCGGGAGCCGGCGGCGGTGATGCGGGTGACCGGCGACCGGAGCCGCACCTCGCCCCCGGCGGCCATGATGTCGTCGGCGTACGCCCGGGCGATGGCGGCGAAGTCGGTGATGGCGGTGTGCGGCGAGTGGAGCGCGGCGAGCCCGGTGGCGTGCGGCTCGATCTCCCGGATCTCCTCGGGCCCGATCCGTCGCATGCCCCGCACCGCGTTGGTGCCGGCCCGGGCGACCAGCGCGTCCAGCCGGGCCACGTCCTGTTCGGTGACCGCCACGACCAGCTTGCCGACCTCGTCGTAGGCGATGCCCTTCTCGGCGCAGTACTCCTTGAGCATCGCGGCGCCGCGGACGCACAGGCGGGCCTTGAGGCTGCCCGGCGTGTAGTAGATGCCCGCGTGCACGACGCCGGAGTTGTGCCCGGTCTGGTGCGCGGCGACGCGGTCCTCCTTCTCCAGCACCACCACCCGGATGCCCGGAAAGCGGCGGGTGATCTCCCGGCCGACCGCCAGGCCGACGATGCCGGCCCCGACGATCCCGACGACCTTGTCAGCCACACGACGAACCTAGCCGTCCCGTTTGCCGACGGCCACGTCCCGATGGCCTGACCGTACGGTCACCAGGCAGGGACTGACCGTACGGTCACCAGGCACGGCCTGACCGCGCGGTCATGATGCGCTCAGCTGGATGCCGACCATCGGCAGCGTGGCGCCGTCCTCCGTGATGGGGGCGTTGAGCGTGTGCTCGAGCACGGGCGCCAGCCGAGCCCAGGCGCGGGGATGGTGCTCGCGGTAGCGGCGGATCACCGCGGCCGCCTCGTCGGGAGGCAGCCGCCGGGCCACGGCGGGTACCCGGTTCCGCGCGCCGACCGAGACCCGGACCTGCGGATTGGCCTCGACGTTGCGGAGCCATTGCGCCTTGCCGCCGAAGCCGGCCGCGACAACGTACCGGTCGGGGGAGTGGTCGATGACCTCCAGGACGACGCGGCGGCGTTGGCCGCTGACCCGGCCGATGTGCTCGAGCATCAGCAGTCGGTGGCCGAAGATGAAGCCCAGCCGGGCGCGGTACAGCCAGATCGGGGCGCGAACCAGCCAGCGAACGCGCAGCAGGCGCGCGGCGATCCGGGCGGTGCGGGGTCCAGTCTCGCGGGACATCAGGGGTTCCTTCTTGGTAGGGAGCCGGCTCAGAGGAACGCGGCCACGTGGGCCGCGACCGCCCGCCCTCCGGACTGGTCGGTCCGCCGACGCCGAGATTTCGGCCCTCTGCGCAGTACCTTGTCCTGCTGTTCGCGGTGCCGCCGGTTTCCCGCTAGGCCCAGCCGAAGTGGTCGAGGGGGCCGTGGCCCTTGCCGAGGGTCCAGGTGGCGCCGCCGGTGATCGCCCGGTGGACGAACTCCTTCGCCGCCCGGACGGCGTCGAGAGTGGACAGACCCTTGGCCAGGCCGGCCGCCACGGCCGCCGAGAACGAGCAGCCACTGCCGTGGTTGTTGGCGGTCGGCACGCGGGGCGCCCGCAGCTCGGTGACCTGCCCGTCGGCCACCACGATGTCGACCGCCTCGCCCGGCGTGTCGGAGACCTCGTGACCACCCTTGACCACGATGACCTTGGGGCCGAGCACGGCCAGCTCCTCGGCGGCGGTGCGCTGCTCGTCGAGCGTCCTGATGTCGCGCCCGAGCAGCACCTCGGCCTCCCGCAGGTTGGGCGTCACCACGAGCGCGTGCGGCAGGAGCAGCTCCATGTAAGCGCGCTCGGCGTTGAGGTCGAGCAGCCGGTCGCCCGACGACGAGACCATCACGGGGTCGACCACGAGGTTGGGCAGCCGGCCCTCCGCGGCCAGCGACGCCACGGCCTTCAGAATCGGCGCCGTGGCCAGCATCCCGGTCTTCACCGCGGCGACCGGCAGGTCGTCGAGCACGGTCGTGATCTGCGCCGTCACGAACTCCGGTGGGGCCGTGTGCACCCCCGCCACGGTCGCGGTGTTCTGCGCGGTCAGCGCCGTGATGGCACTGGTGCCGAAGACACCCAGCGCGGCGAAGGTCTTGAGGTCGGCCTGGATTCCGGCCCCGCCCCCGGAGTCCGAGCCGGCGATCGTCATGGCCACGGGTGGGTTCACGAGGATGTCACCTCCGAGAGGGCCGCGAGGTACGCGGCGACGATGGGTGGATCGCGCAGCACGGGTCCCATGACGGCGACGCCGTACGCCCCGGCCTGCAGGCACGACGAGACGCGCTCGGGCAGCACCCCGCCCAGGGCGTACACGGGCAGGCTTTGCCCCGAGCCACGCGCAGGTGCGCGGAGGGGCGGGATCCGTCGGCACAGCGCGGCGAGCCCGGCCGGACCGAGCGCGGGACCGTAGCCCGGCTTCGAGGCCGTCTCGAAGACCGGAGACACAAATACATAATCACATTTTTCAGCGACGGCCCGGTCGACATCGGCACCATGGTGGCACGACCGGCCGACCAGCGCCGGCCGGATCTCCGGAAACGGCTCGGTCGAGGAGAGATGCACGGCCGGCCCGCGCCCGCCCGCCTGGATGACCACGCAACCGTCGGGCAGCACCGCTCGCAGCGCGGCGGCGAGCTCGGCCTGCTCGCGCGGCGGCAGCTCGCGGGCCCGCAGCACGAAGCCGCGCGCGCCGTGCTCGGCCGCGGTGGCGGCGATCT
>JADGGF010000495.1 GCA_019690055.1 Micromonosporaceae bacterium | reverse complement strand
AACCATCACCGTCGATCGCCCAGACCACCGCGTCGGGCCGGCCCACCTTGGCCCCCATGGCCGCCGGCACGGCGTAGCCCATGGTGCCCAGCCCGCCCGAGTTCAGCCAGGTGCCCGGCTTCTCGTACGAGATGAACTGCGAGGCCCACATCTGGTGCTGGCCCACGCCGGCGACGTAGATCGCGTCGGGGCCGGCGATCTCGCCCAGCCGCTTGATCACGTACTGCGGGGCGAGCGTGCCGTCCGGCGGGTCCTCCCAGCCCAGCGGGTACCGGCCGCGGATGTCGTCGAGCGTGCGCCACCAGTCGGTCAGATCCGGCTTGTGCCCGGCCTTGTGCTCGGCGGCCACCGCGGCGACCAGCTCCTCGATCACGTAGCGGGCGTCGCCGACGATCGGCACGTCGGCGGCCCGGTTCTTGCCGATCTCCGCCGGGTCGATGTCGGCGTGCACCACGGTCGCGTTGGGCGCGAACGTGTCCAGGCGCCCGGTCACCCGGTCGTCGAACCGGGCACCCAGCGCGACCAGCAGGTCAGCCTTCTGCAGGGCGTAGACCGCGCCGACCGTGCCGTGCATGCCCGGCATGCCCAGGTGCTGGGGGTGGCTGTCCGGGAAGGCCCCGCGCGCCATGAGCGTGGTGACGACGGGTGCGCCGGTCAGGTCGGCGAGCCGGCGCAGCGCCTCCGACGCCCCGGCCTTGATCACCCCGCCGCCGACGTAGAGCACGGGCCGGCGCGCGGTGGCGATCAACCTCGCCGCCTCCCGGATCTGCTTGCCGTGCGGCTGCAGGGTCGGGCGGTAGCCGGGCAGCTCGATGGTCGGGGGCCAGGAGAACTCGGTCCGTCCCTGCAGCACGTCCTTGGGAATGTCCACCAGCACCGGGCCCGGGCGGCCGGTGCTCGCGAGGTGGAACGCCTCGGCCATGATCCGGGGCACGTCCTCCGGCCGCTGCACCAGGTAGTTGTGCTTGGTGATCGGCAGCGTGATGCCGTGGATGTCCGCCTCCTGGAAGGCGTCGGTGCCGATGGCCGAGCGCGACACCTGCCCGGTGATCGCGACGATGGGCACCGAGTCCATGTAAGCGTCGGCGATCGGCGTGACGAGGTTGGTCGCGCCCGGACCGCTGGTCGCCACGCAGACCCCGACCTTGCCGGTGGCCTGGGCGTACCCGGTGGCCGCGTGCCCCGCGCCCTGCTCGTGCCGGACCAGGATGTGGCGCACCGAGGAGTCGAAGATCGGGTCGTAGGCCGGCAGGATCGCGCCGCCCGGGATGCCGAACATGACCTCGACGCCGAGCGCCTCAAGCGACCGGACCAGCGCTTGGGCCCCGGTCACCGACTCGACCACCTTGGGGGTCTCGACGGCCTTGGGGCCAGGGGTTACGACCTTCGCCGCGGGCTGCGGCCGGGCCCCCGCCGCGACGGTCAACGGGCTCGGCTGCTTGGTCGGGCCGGAGTTATCCGGCTTGTCGGTCTTCTCGGGCTTGATGGCCGGCTTCGTCATGGCGTCCACGCCTTCGGGTCGATGGCTTCGAACTGGGTCTTGTCCTTGTCCTGCACAACAAAAGAGCCCCCGTGCTGGGCACGTGGGCTCGCGCGTGGCGGGATAAGTCCACCACGCGCTACGTGAGGAGTACTCGGACAGACCGGTACCGCATGGTGTCCAGAGTGCACCATTCCCAGGCACCGAGTCAAGCCGTCTCACATAATGGTAGACGATCAGATAACGAGACGGTAACGGGCCGCGGTGACCACGTGGTGGGTCGCGTCTTGCGGCCACCCGGCGAAGGAGCACACTGGACGAATGCCAGAGTCGTCCCGCTCTCCCCGCAAGCCTGCGAAAAAGACCGCCTCGCCGGCACGGACGGCCGCGTCCGCCGGCGACCAGCCGCCGGCGGCCAAGGCCGGTCGGGCGACCAAGCGCGCCGCCGGCCGTACGGCGACGTCCGCGACCTCGAGCCGTACGGGCTCGGCGTCCGCGGCCTCGAGCCGTACGGGCTCGGCGGCGAGGGGCACCACCTCGCCCGCGCGCCCGCTGCGCTCGGCCACCTCGACCCAGGGCCGCAACATGGCCGGCGCCCGCGCTCTGTGGCGGGCCACCGGGATGACCGACTCCGACTTCGGCAAGCCGATCGTGGCGATCGCCAACTCGTACACCCAGTTCGTGCCGGGTCACGTGCACCTCAAGGACCTCGGTGCCCTGGTGGCCGACGCCGTGGCCCAGGCGGGCGGCGTCGGGCGGGAGTTCAACACGATCGCGGTCGACGACGGCATCGCCATGGGGCACTCGGGGATGCTCTACTCGCTGCCGAGCCGGGAACTGATCGCCGACGCGGTCGAGTACATGGTCGAGGCCCACCGGGCCGACGCGCTCGTCTGCATCTCCAACTGCGACAAGATCACGCCGGGCATGCTGCTGGCGGCGCTGCGGCTGAACATCCCGACGATCTTCGTCTCGGGCGGCCCCATGGAGGCCGGGAAGACCGTCGCGATCGAAGGCATCGTTCACGAAAAACTCGACCTCATCGATGCCATGATCGCCTCCGCCAACTCGGCCGTCACCGACGAGCAGCTGGGCGCCATCGAGCGCTCGGCCTGCCCCACCTGTGGGTCCTGCTCGGGCATGTTCACCGCCAACTCGATGAACTGCCTGACTGAGGCGATCGGGCTCGCCCTGCCCGGCAACGGGTCGACGCTGGCCACCCACGCCGCCCGGCGGGGCCTGTTCGAGACCGCGGGCCGGCTCATCGTCGACCTGGCCCGGCGGTACTACGACGACGGCGACGACTCGGTGCTGCCGCGGTCGATCGCCACGCGCGCCGCGTTCGAGAACGCGATGACGCTCGATGTCGCGATGGGCGGCTCCACCAACACCGTGCTGCACCTGCTCGCCGCGGCCCGCGAGGCCGAGGTGAACTTCACGGTGGCCGACATCGATGCCATTTCGCGCCGGGTGCCCTGCCTGTGCAAGGTCGCGCCGAACACGCAGAAGTACCACATGGAGGACGTGCACCGGGCCGGCGGCATCCCGGCCATCCTCGGGGAGCTGAACCGGGCGGGGCTGCTGCGCCGGGACGTGCACGCCGTCCACGCCCCGGACCTGGCGACCTGGCTGCGCGACTGGGACATCCGGGGCGGCTCGGCCACGGAGGCGGCGTTCGAGCTGTTCCACGCCGCCCCGGGCGGAGTGCGGACCACCGAGCCGTTCTCGACCACCAACCGATGGTCCACTCTGGACACCGACGCGGCCGCAGGCTGCATCCGCGACGTGGCCCACGCCTACTCGGCCGACGGCGGGCTGGCCATCCTCTACGGCAACCTCGCCCCCGACGGCTGCGTCGTGAAGACCGCGGGCGTGCCGGAGGAGAACCTCACCTTCCGCGGGCCGGCCCGGGTCTTCGAGTCCCAGGAAGCCACAGTGGACGGAATCCTCAACGGCACCGTCCAGGCCGGCGAGGTCGTGGTGGTGCGCTACGAGGGCCCGCGCGGCGGCCCGGGCATGCAGGAGATGCTCTACCCCACGTCGTTCCTCAAGGGCCGCGGCCTGGGTCGGGCCTGCGCGCTCATCACCGATGGCCGGTTCTCCGGCGGCACCAGCGGGCTGTCCATCGGGCACATTTCGCCCGAGGCCGCCAGCGGCGGGCCGATCGC
>JADGGF010000494.1 GCA_019690055.1 Micromonosporaceae bacterium | reverse complement strand
TCCGGTCCGTCTGCGGGGCCGGCCGGTCCGGGCTGTTTGCGGGCGCAGCCGGTCAGGTCCCCTTGGGGTGCCAGACGGTCTTCGCCTCGAGGAAGGCGGTCAGGCGGGACAGGCCCGGATCGGCCATCCAGTCGACCGGTTCGGTCGGGGGGCGCAGCACCCGCTTGAGGTTCGTGGCGGCCGCCGTTTCGGCCTCGACGGCGACGTCCGGGACGGTGACCCCGGTCAGGTCGAGCGCGTTGACGTCCAAGTGGGACGCGAGCCACGGCACGGTCTCGGCGACCCGGCCGGTGAGCAGGTTCACCACGCCCGCGGGCAGGTCGGAGGTGGCGAGCACCTCGGCCAGGGTGATCGCCGGCAGGGGACGCTCCTCGCTGGCCAGCACCACCGCCGTGTTACCGGTGACGATCACCGGGGCGAGGACGCTGACCAGTCCGAGCAGCGCCGACTCGGCCGGGGCCACGATGCCGACCACTCCGGTCGGTTCCGGCGTGGTCAGGTTGAAGTACGGCCCGGCGACCGGGTTGGCGGCGCCGTACACCTGGGCGATCTTGTCCGACCAGCCGGCGTACCAGACCCAGCGGTCGATCGCGGCATCGACGATCTGCTCGGCCACCGGGCGCTTGACGCCCTCGGCGGCGCGCACCTCGTCGGCGAACTGGCTCCGCCGGCCCTCGAGCATCTCGGCGATGCGGTAGAGGATCTGCCCGCGGTTGTACGCGGTCGCGCGGGACCAGCCGGCCAACGCGGCGCGGGCGGCCCGCACCGCGTCGCGAACGTCCTTGCGGGAGGCCCAGGCGGCGTTGGCGAGGAACTCGCCGGTGGCCGAGGTAACCGGGTAGGACCGTCCCGACTCGCTGCGCGGGAACGACCCGCCGATGTAGAGCTTGTACGTCTTGCGCACGGCGACCCGCCTTGGATTCTCGGGGGCCCGCTGGACATCACCGCGCAAGGTAGGCCTCCAAGCCGTGGCGACCGCCCTCGCGGCCGTAGCCGGACTCCTTGTAGCCGCCGAACGGGCTGGTCGGATCGAACTTGTTGAAGGTATTGGCCCAGACGACCCCGGCCCGCAACTGGTCGGCGATGGCCAGGATGCGTGAGCCCTTCTCGGTCCAGATCCCGGCGGAGAGACCGTACGGCGTGTTGTTGGCCTTCTCGACCGCCTCCGCCGGCGTACGGAATGTCAGCACCGACAGCACCGGCCCGAAGATCTCCTCCCGGGCGATGCGGTGGGTCTGGGAGACCCCGGTGAAGAGCGTGGGCGCGAACCAGTAGCCCCGCGCGGGTAGCTCGCACGGCGGCGACCAGCGCTGCGCCCCCTCCGCCTCCCCGGCGGCCGACAGGGCCCGGATCTTCTCCAGCTGAGCGGCGGAGTTGATGGCACCGATGTCGGTGTTCTTGTCCAAGGGATCGCCCACGCGCAGCGTCGTCATCCGGCGCTTGAGGCGGTCGAGCAACTCGTCGGCGATCGACTCCTGGACAAGCAGCCGCGAGCCGGCACAGCAGACGTGGCCCTGATTGAAGAAGATCCCGTTGACGATGCCCTCCACCGCCTGGTCGAGCGGGGCGTCGTCGAAGACGATGTTCGCCGCCTTGCCGCCGAGCTCGAGCGTGAGCCGCTTGCGGGTGCCTGCGACCGTACGAGCGATCTGCCGGCCCACCTCCGTCGACCCGGTGAACGCGACCTTGTCGATGTCCGGGTGGGCCACCAGCGCGGCGCCGGTCGCACCACCCCCGGTCACGATGTTCACCACCCCGGGCGGCAGGTCGGCCTGCTGGCAGATCTGGGCGAAGAGCAGCGCCGTCAGGGGCGTGGTCTCGGCCGGCTTGAGCACCACGGTGTTGCCGGCGGCCAGGGCCGGGGCGATCTTCCAGGCCAGCATGAGCAGCGGGAAGTTCCACGGGATCACCTGGCCGGCCACGCCGAGCGGCTTCGGGTCGGGCCCGAGCCCGGCGTAGGCGAGCTTGTCGGCCCAGCCGGCGTAGTAGAAGAAGTGGGCGGCGACCAGGGGTAGGTCGACGTCGCGGGACTCTTTGATCGGCTTACCGTTGTCGATCGACTCGAGCACCGCCAGTTCCCGGGAGCGCTCCTGGATGATGCGGGCTATCCGGAACAGGTACTTGGCCCGGTCGGATCCGCGCATCGGGCCCCACACGGCCTCGTAGGCCCGGCGGGCGGCGCGGACGGCATCGTCCACATCGGAGGCGTCCGCCTCGGCGACCTCGGCCAGCACCTCCTCGGTAGCCGGGTTGACGGTCTTGCGCGACTCCCCGGAGCGGGGATCGGTGAACTCGCCGTTGATGAACAGCCCGTACGTGGGCTGGACGTCCACAATAGAACGTGATTCCGGGGCGGGAGCGTACTCGAAGACAGCCATGGGTCAGTCCAGCGTCACGTAGTCGGGGCCCGAGTAGGCCCCGCTGGCCAGCTTCTGCCGTTGCAGCAGCAGGTCGTTGAGCAGGGTCGAGGCGCCGAACCGGAACCAGCGCGGGTCGAGCCACGCCTCGCCGACGGTCTCGTTCACGATCACCAGGTAGGAGATCGCGTCCTTGCTGGTCCGGATGCCGCCGGCCGGCTTGACGCCGACCCGCCGCCCCGTGGCCGCGTAGAAGTCACGCACCGCCTCGAGCATGATCAACGTCACCGGCGGGGTGGCGGCCGGCGTCACCTTGCCGGTCGAGGTCTTGATGAAGTCGGCCCCGGCCAGCATCGCGAGCCAGCTCGCCCGGCGGACGTTGTCGTAGGTGGCCAGCTCACCCGTCTCGAGGATCACCTTGAGGTGGGCGTCACCGCACGCCTGCTTGACCGCGACGATCTCGTCGTAGACCTCGCGATACCGGCCGGCCAGGAACGCACCGCGATTGATGACCATGTCGATCTCGTCGGCTCCGGCGGCGACCGCGGCCCGGGTGTCCTCGAGCTTCACCGACAGCGGCGCCTGCCCGGAGGGAAACGCGGTCGCGACGCTGGCCACGTGGATGCCGGTGCCGGCCAGCTCGGCCGCCGCGACGGCGACCATCGACGGATAGACACAGACCGCGGCTACGGGCGGGCAGGTGGGATCGGCCGGGTCGGGGCGGCGGGCCTTGGCGCACAGGTTGCGCACCTTGCCCGGCGTGTCGGCCCCCTCCAGCGTGGTCAGGTCGACCATCCGGATCGCGAGGTCGATGGCCCAGGCCTTGGCCGTGGTCTTGATGGAGCGGGTGCGGAGGGCGGCGGCTCGGGCATCCGCACCGACCTGGTCCACCCCTGGCAACCCGTGCAGGAAGGCCCGCAGCGAGGCGTCGGACGCGGCGACGTCAGCGAGCGTGTCAGATGGCGGCGCCGTCGCGGTCATGCTCGGCAGTCTACGCCCGCCCGCGCGGCGGTCCGTGGCGCCGACGGCCGTCCCCAACGCTGGCCGTCCGCGCTCTCCCGGCCCCGCCACCCGGACCGGTACCGTGACGGCGTGGACAGTGACTCCCCCCAGCCACGGCGACGCATGCCCGTGCTCGTCGTCGACCATCCCCTCGCCCGCACCCGGCTGACGGCGCTGCGCGACGAGCGTACGGACTCGTGGGCGTTCCGGGCCGCGCTGCACGAGCTCACCACGATGCTGGTCTACGAGGCCACCCGGGACACCGTCGTGGAGACGTACCCCATCACCAC
>JADGGF010000023.1 GCA_019690055.1 Micromonosporaceae bacterium | reverse complement strand
CCGACATGAGTGCTTGCGTGGCAACCGACACGCGATGAAGCCTACAACCTTAAACACTTTTGTCCAACACGTCGGGCACGCTACTTCCGGAGGTCTGAGACTCGCGCGAGCAGAGTAAGCTCACGCGCTGCCACCGCCTCCCTCGCCACCCCGAGCAGCCAGTACCAGGGAGCCACGATCTCGCTGTCGTCGCCGCCGGGCGCGAGCCAACGCTCAAGAACGCGTCGTGCATCCTTTTCGGATCTCCCGGCTTGCGAGATTCGAGCCAGCGCCTGGTTCATGCGGAGGTTCGTGGTGCCGCACTCGCGCTCAAAGCCACCGAGCACATCATCGGCGAGGAGAAGGTTCTCCGAGCCGGGCATGAGTCCCCCAAACGGTTTTGTAGTGGTCCTTGAGTGTCAACGGGTCGGTTTACCTGCTCGGATACTACTGGAGACGGCAATAGGACTGAAGATGCGCGGTCATTTTCAGTAGCGCGGATATAGACGCGGTAATGCCAACAATCGTCCAATAATGCGCGCAATCTCCGCAGCGCGGTCGACGGGTGGCGACTGCGCTCCACCCACGCCTACCGTGGGGGCGTGGGCTACGACATCGGGATCGTGGGGGACGAGCCGCTCGCTGACGGCATGAACATCTCGCTGCGTTACCGGCGGGACTTCGTGGTCACCGACGCGGCGCGCCTGCTCGAGGCCGCCCGCGCGGCGTACCGGGAACTCCATCCGGAAGCCACGCCGGAGGACGCGGTCGCCATGGTCACCTGCGCCGCAGACGCCATCTTCACCATTCTCGAGCGCGACGGTCTGCTCGGCGACGCGATCGATGCGCGGCTGGCTGAGCGCGAACGCGACGGCCTCAAGCTCGGCGGGGCGCGAGCCCAGGTCGTCGTCAACGAACCCGAGCCCCTGCCACCCGGCTGGGAATGCGTCCGGACCGGGGACGTGTTCGCCCTACCGCCCGAGCATGCCGACGGTTGAGTCGCTTCGACGCTCACGTCACCGTGGCCCGCGACCAGCTGGTCACGGCGGGCCGGTACGTCTCGAACTGGTACCGCCGACCTGACCGGAGCCGGTCGCCTCGCGGCTGGCTTAGCTCGACAGAGTCGTGCCGCAGCGCGTCGCCCGTTGGTGCGGCAGTTCTCTCTGCTGGCCGAGACTTATCGCACCGCCACTACGAGGCCGCGTGCCTCGTAACCGGAGAGTTCCTCGATCGAGATGCGAGGCGGCGACTGCATGCGGATGCCGGGCTCGGCCAGCAGCCGGCGCAGGAAGATGTCCGTCTCCTGGATCGCGATGAAGGCGCCCGGGCACCGGTGCGGGCCGGCGCCGAAGGACAGGCCCATGGGGCTGGCCCCGGCTTCGATCTGGCGGCCCGGGCAGACCAGGGTCGGGTGTTCCCCGACCGCGGCCGGGTCGAGGTTCGCCGCACTCACGTCGATATCGACGAGCTGGCCGACCGGGATGGTGACCGGCCCGTCCGGGCCCGGCACCTCGATCGACGCCGTGGTGCGCCGCTTGAGGTTGCCGAGCACCGGCTCCAGCTGGAGCAACTCGTGCAGGATGGCGAAGCGCTCGGCCTCGGTGCCGACCAGGTAGGCCCGCCGCAGCTCGTCGTCGGTGAACATGTGCCAAGCGGCGACGTTGATGAACTCGCGGGTGGTCATCATGCCGGCGAAGCCGTACGTGATCACCTCGGCCATGATCGCGTGCACGCCCCAGCCCTCGTCGAGCAGGTGCGACAGCAGGTCGTCGCGGCGCTGCCGGCGGCGGGCCCGCAGCGCGGGGCGTACGTCAGCGACGTAGATGTGTCCCATGCTCCACATGAGACGGAGCATCCAGTAGAGGCCGTGCAGGCTGGTGAATCCGGGCCGGCCCATGCGCTGCGGGTTCCATCGCTCGAGCCGGCGCGCCAGCCCCGGTCGGCTCTCGGTCAGCCCGATGACCGACGCGGCCACCGCCACGGTGAGCTCGAAACTCAGCTCGCCGAGATCCGGTGCTGACTGTCGGAATTCTTGTTGACAGCCTGATCCAAGTCGTCGCCATTCCGTCGCATTTGCGGATCAGTTAGAGCTCGGGTCGCCTGCCTGCCCGTGTCGCCGAAGCGGTGCGTCCGATGCCCAGTGCCGACCAATGGGAGTCGGTAGTCAGCGCTGGTGCTCGGTCGTTCGCCCCGTGGACACGAGGGGGCAGGTAACGCGACGGCTCGTCGAATTGAGGGGTATCGCCAGGAGATGTTTGCGCGAGTTTCCGCGTTGTGGAAGCTCTGTTACGAGAGGCTTGGACGGGGCTGGCCGTTGGCGGTCGTTATCGCGGTCCTCGTCCTGGCCATTTTCGGAACAGGCACGGCCACGGGTTGGTATTTGTCCGACCGGTACAGCCCGCGGAGCGCGCCGGACATCTCGGTCACCATTCCCGAAGGAATCGGGTCGAGCGTCGAGGGCGTCACGATGCCGGATCTGCGCGGCTTGGACACCACGACGGCCAGGCAGGTGCTGATTGATGTCGGCCTCGGCGGTATCGAGATCAGGGAGCACGAGCGGCCCTGGGTCGGGGCTGAGGGCCGCGTCATCGCCCAGGAGCCGGCGGGCGGCCAACCCGTACCCCCTCAGATCGACCTGTACGTCTCCGCACCCGCGGTGGTTCCCGATGTCGTGGGCACCGAGGTGACCGAGGCCGTACAAGCCCTGCAGCTGCTCGGCGCGGAGGTCGCGGTGCGCCGGGTCTACCGCGACGGTGTCCCGGCCGACCAGACACTCGCGGTCACGCCGGGCGTGGGCGAGCCGATCAGCGCCCGGGTCGAGCTGATCGCCTCGGCCCCGCCGTCCACGATGGACCTGACCGAGCTGAGACCGCTGGAGTCGAACTGCTCGCGCGCGACGAATCTGATCGTCAACGGCGCGCAACATGCGACCGGTCTGACCTGCCGGGCCAGCCGGGACTTCGCCACGGCCGTGTACCTGCTAGGCCGTCACACCGCGAAGCTGACGGCGACGATCGGCCAACCGGACACGGCGGAACCCGGTCACCGCGTGCTCATCGAGATCGTCACTGACGGCAACGTCGTCGTTTCGGAGAGTCTGGCGTACGGGGAGGCCAAGCAGGTCACGGTTTCGACCGAGGGCGTGCTCCGGCTGGAGTTGCGGGCCCGGCTCGATCCGGTGCCGACCGGCAGCGTCCGCGGCACCGCGGTCTTCGCCAGCGTGCAGCTTGTCGGCGGCGGGGCTGAGTTGCTGACCCTCAAGGAGCTGCGGCCATGAGGAAGCTCTGGGCCTGCGCGGTGACGGCCGGCCTGGCCCGCCGCGGCCCGGGAACCGGTCCAGCGGAATCGGCCGGCTCCGCCCACGTCCATTCCACTCGGGCCCTATGCCGGCTCGCTCGACCTGACCGCGGACCCCGGTTCCGCGACCCTGCTCCAGCCGGCCGCCACCGTCACGCTGCAAGGCGGCGGCTTTGCCCCTGGCACGAGCGCCCACATCGTCGTCCAATCAACACCGATGCTGATCGGAGCCGCACTCGTCGACGACAACGGTCGCATCGCGGTGGACGTCACCGTCCCCCACGATCTGTCGCCGGGCGATCACCTGCTTATCGTCACCGGCATCGACGCCGACGGCCATCCCTATCAGCTGTATGCGCCAATCGAAGTACGTCGTCCTATCTCCTGGGCCACCGTCGCGCTGTGGGTGATATCGGGCTGCTTCTGCTGCTGACCATGCCGTTCGTGGTACCCCGCTTACGTCGACGGATCCGACTCGTACCGCCGGTGCCGTCGCCGTCGGGGTGACCGGGCCGGTCGGTATCAGCCTTGTGACTCGGCGTCGGCGCGTGGGCTCGGTGGGGTGGCGGTGGCCGCCTGGCTACCCGCTGCACCGGCACGGACCCGGGCGGCACCGCCCTCGTAACCGTCCGCCACCGCATCGCGCACGGAGGCGTCGATGCGCGCGTAGTCGATCACCACGTCGCCGACCTCGACGGCCGGTGCTTCGACGGCGAGCACGCCCAAGGGTGCGCTCGGGATCTCGATCCAGGGAGCTTGGTCGATGGGTCGGTTGCTGAACGGCAGCAGACCAGGCACCGGGCCCTGGTGGTTGTTGGACCACCGACCGGACGCGACGTACCCGACGTCGCTGATCCCGTTCGCCGTGCGCAGCAGCAGCCGCCGCGCCACCCCGTCGGAGCCGAGGATGTAGTACTGGCCGTCGTCATGGTTGCGTACGATCGTCGCCATATCCGCCTCCTGTCCGGATGGTCCGCCGGCGAGCAGCGCGGCCACTCGCTGGCGGAAGTCATTCATGTCAATCCCCACCGGGTCGGATTTGTCGTTCTGATGCTCCCGGTGCCCGACCACCACGTCGGCGCTCCAGCCCATGTACCGGCAGATCGCCGCCACACCCCGGATGTACGCGTCCACCTGTACGGCCGGCCATGGCTCCCCGCGGTTGTCGTTGGCCGCCTCGATGCCGATCAACGCCGAGTTGCCGTATCCGCGGTGAGGTCCACGCTGGCCGATCAGCACGTGATAGCAGAGTCCGGTCGCGCCGACCGTCCACTGGCCGGATCGCGACAGATACAGCTGGGAGATGGGTACGGGGGCGGTGACGGAGCCGGTCTCCCACAGCACACGCATCTCAGCCGCGTCGCTGCTGTTGCGGGCTCCGGCGGTGGCATGGCACACGATTCCGCGCAGCGGCCCCCACGACGACGACCCGCGGGTCTCCCACCCCGGGTAGGTGCTCACCGCCAACCCGGCGGCGCGGAGCACCTCCGGCAGCCAGAGCAGCCGCATGACGCCCTCCCTCCTCGCCGATGAAGACCCAGGCGACGACCAAGCCTCCACCGCCGGCCGCACTGCCGTTGAAAGGGCGAGTTTGAGAACGAGGTGACAACCCACTGTGGGCACCGTGGCTCTCGACCGGGAGGGAGCCTCGCTGATCGATGCCGTGCGCGGTAGCCGTAGGGTCAGGCTGGTGGTGTCGACCGATCCATCGGCACCGACCGAAACGCGCCGTCCTGGATGGAGTTGTCAACCTCCTCGTCCGGACCAACGAAGCGCCCGGTGGACGGTTACGACTGCCCGTTTGGATGGGACTCCCGATGATGGGTCACCCATGCGTGGGAGCGCGGGCGGCGGGCCGGGCGACGCGGGTGGTGCAGTGCTTCGCTGGGATGAGCCCCACCACCGGGTGCGGCGGAAAACGAGTCAACGTCCCAGGCTTTTCGAGGTGAGCCGTGAAAGCGACGGTTGGTGAGGCGGTTGCTCGGCGACTGGTCGACTGGGGTGTGGACACCGTCTTCGGGTTGCCCGGCGACGGGATCAACGGCCTGATGGAAGGTTTCCGGCGGGTCCGGGAACAGGTGCGGTTCGTCCTGGTCCAGCACGAGGAGGCCGCCGCGTTCATGGCCTGCGGTTACGCCAAGGCGACCGGGCGGATCGGCGTCTGTGTGGCCACCTCGGGGCCGGGGGCGATCCACCTCCTCAACGGATTGTTCGACGCGAAGATGGATCACGTGCCGGTGCTGGCGCTGACCGGGATGCAGGAGACGTCGGTGCTCGGCACGCACTACCAGCAGGAGGTGCACACCCAGCTGCTGTATCAGACCGTCGCCGACTACAACCTGATGGTGACGAACCCGCAGCAGGTGCCCGGTGTCGTCGACATCGCGATCCGCACCGCGCTGGCCAGCCGTACGGTCTCCCACCTGACCTTTCCCAACGACATCCAGGTCGCGCCGTCCGCCGAGGCGCCGTACCAGCACGTCGGCCCGGGCGCGAAGTCGACCAGCAGCCCCGTTGTGTCCCGTCCGGCCGTCGTGCCGGACCCTGATGAGCTGGCGTTGGCCGCTGAGGTGCTCAACGCCGGGCAGAAGGTCGCGGTCCTGGTCGGCATCGGCGCCCGCGGGGCGGGCGCGGAGCTGACCGCCGTCGCCGACGCCTTGGCCGCGCCCATCATCAAGACACTGCCGGGCAAGCTTGTCGTGCCCGACGACCATCCGCTGTGCATGGGCGGGCTGGGCCTCCTCGGCACGAAGCCGAGCGAGGAGGTGATGGAGGAGTGCGACACACTGCTGATGGTCGGCACCTCCTACCCGTACGGTTCGTATCTGCCCCAGCCGGACCAGGCGCGGGTGGTCCAGATCGACATTGACGCCAGCCTGATCGGCCTGCGCCTGCCGGTCACCGCCGCGGTCACGGCCGATGCCGGGTCGGCGCTGCGTGGACTCCGGCCGCTGCTGCAGCCGCGGAGCGATCGGGCCTTCCTGACCAAGCACCAGCGGGGTCGGGATGCCTGGCTGACGGACATGAAGGCGTTGCAGGATCCGAACCGGGATCCCATCGCCCCGCAGTACCTGATGGGCTGTATCGATGATCTCGCGGATGATGATGCCGTACTGACCTGCGACTCGGGCACGATCGCCACTTGGGCCGCGCGTCACTGGACGATCCGGGGCGGCCGGGAGTTCTACCTGTCGGGCAACCTTGCCACGATGGCACCCGGGCTGCCGTATGCCATCGCGATCCAGCACGCCTTTCCGCAGCGACAGGTGATTGCCTTCGTCGGCGACGGCGGGTTCGCGATGCTCATGGCCGAGTTCCTCACCGCGGTCCGCCACCGGTTGCCGATCAAGGTGATCGTCAACAACAACAACGCGTTCGGCGAGATCCTCTGGGAGCAGATCCTGCTCGGCTTTCCCGAGTACGCCGTGCGGCACCAGCAGCCGGAGGCCAACTTCGCCGCCTGGGCCCAGGCCTGCGGTGCCTTCGGCGCCAAGATCACACGGCCGGGGGATCTGGCGGCGGCGGTCCGCGACGCGCTCGCCCACCCCGGACCGGCGCTCATCGACTGCGATGTCAACCCGAACGAGCCGCCGATGCCCGGCAAGATCCGCTACGAGCAGGCCAAGCACTTCGCCGAGGCGTTCCTGCGCGGCCAGCCCCACAAGGTGGCGACGCTGGCCACCATCGCCCGGGACAAGTTCCAGCAGCTCCGAGCATGACCCGCGAACTGCTGGCCGCGCCGACGATCCGTCGCCCGCCGGTGCCGGCCCACGATGTCAACCTCTCCGCGCTGGCGGCCGACCTGCGCGCCGCGGACGTCGATGCCGAGATACGGTTTGACGCCGGCTCGCGGGCGGCGTACTCGACCGACGCGTCGAACTACCGCATGGTCCCGCTCGGCGTGGTGGTTCCCCGCTCGGTCGAGGCGGTGCCGGCCATCATCGAGGTGTGTCGACGGCACGGCGCGCCGATCGTCTCGCGCGGTGGCGGCACCAGCCTGGCCGGGCAGTGCACCAACACCGCGGTCGTCCTCGACTGGTCGAAGTACTGCCATCACGTGCTGGAGGTCGACACCGAGGCGCGCACCTGTCTGGTCGAGCCCGGCATCGTGCTCGACGCGCTCAACGAGCACCTGCGCCCGACCGGGTTGGAGTTCGGCCCGCGGCCGGCCACCCACGACCACTGCACGCTCGGTGGGATGCTCGGCAACAACTCCTGTGGGGCCACGGCCCAACGCTCGGGCAAGGTGGTCGACAACGTCGTGGAGCTGGAAGTGCTGCTCTACGACGGAACCCGGATGTGGGTCGGTGAGACGAGCGACGCGGAGTACGAGCGGATCCAGCGCGCGGGCGGACGCCCGGCCGAGATCTACCGGCAGCTGCGGGCGCTGCGGGACACCTACCTGAGCCAGCTGCGCACCGGGTACCCGCAGATACCGCGCCGCGTGTCGGGCTACAACCTGGACAGCCTGCTGCCGGAGAAGAACTTTCACGTGGCGCAGGCCCTGGTCGGCTCCGAGGGAACGCTCGTCACCATCCTGCGGGCCCGGCTCAAGCTGGTGCCCACGCTCCCGGCGGCGACCATGGTGTTCCTCGCCTACCCGAGCATCGCCGACGCGGCCGATGCGGTACCGTCGATCCTTCCCCATAACCCGGCCGTCCTCGAAGGCATCGACGACAACCTGATCCACTTTGAACGGTTGAAGCATCTCAACGAGACGGGTATCGGCGAGCTGCCGAAGGGCGGCGCCTGGCTGATGGTGCAGCTCGGTGGCGAGAGCAAGGCCGAGGCCGACGCGGCGGCCGACGATCTGCTCCGGTCCCTGGGCCGTCGGCGCGGCGATGGCAGCGTGCACATCTTCGAAGACGTCGTCGGCGAACGGCGGATGTGGGACGTCCGCGAGGCCGGGCTCGGGTCGACGGCCCGAGTGCCGGGTCTGCCCGATACCTGGCCCGGATGGGAGGACTCGGCGGTCGCCCCCGATCGGGTCGGCGACTACCTGCGCGACCTGACTCGGCTATTCGCCGAGCACGGCCTGGAACAGGTATCGGTCTATGGCCACTTTGGACAGGGATGTGTCCACTGCCGGATACCGTTCGACCTGTATACCGCCGAGGGCGTGCGGCGCTTCCGTTCGTTCATGGAGGATGCGGCCGACCTCGTGGTCAGCTACGGTGGGTCGCTGTCCGGTGAGCACGGCGACGGACAGGCGCGGGCGGAGCTCCTCACCCGGATGTTCGGGGCCGAGCTGACCCGCGCGTTCGGACAGTTCAAGGCCATCTTCGATCCCGACGATCGGATGAACCCGGGCAAGGTCATGCCACCGTACGCCCTGGACGAGCACCTCCGGATCGGGGCCGCCTACCACCACGACGCCGGCGAGACCTACTTCGGCTACCCGGACGACGACCGCAGCTTCGGCCGGGCCGTGTTGCGCTGCGTCGGGGTGGGGAAGTGCCGCCGGGAACACGGCGGTGTGATGTGCCCGTCGTACATGGTCACGCGGGAGGAGAAGCATTCCACCCGCGGCCGATCCCGCCTGCTGTTCGAGATGCTCGACGGAGCCGCCCGGGGTGGGACCATCGCCGACGGATGGCGCTCGGAGGCGGTCCACGAAGCACTCGATCTCTGCCTGGCCTGCAAGGGCTGCAAGTCCGACTGCCCGGTCAACGTCGACATGGCCACCTACAAGGCCGAGTTCCTGGCCCACCACTACCAGGGTCGGCTGCGGCCGGCGTCGCACTACGCGATGGGCTGGCTGCCCCTCTGGGCGACTCTCGCCTCGGCCGCGCCCGGGGCGGTCAACGCGCTCGCCCAGGCGCCGGGCATCAACCGCCTGGCCAAGAAGCTCGGTGGCATCGACATACGCCGAGATATACCGTTGTTCGCCCCCGAGACGTTCCAGGCCTGGTTCGCCCGCCGCACGCCGCGCGGTGACGGTCGCCACGGCGAGGTGCTGCTCTGGCCGGACACCTTTACCAACCACTTCCATCCGGCGATCGCGCAGGCGGCGGTCGAGGTCCTCGAGGCGGCCGGATGGCGGGTGACGGTGCCGGCCGGGCCGGTCTGCTGCGGCCTGACCTGGATATCCACCGGCCAGCTCGGCGTGGCCCGGTCGGTGCTGCGCCGCACCATCAACACACTGCGCCCCTACCTGGACGCCGGCGTCACCGTGGTCGGTCTCGAGCCGAGCTGCACCGCCGTGCTGCGCAGCGACGCCCGGGAACTCTTCCCCGACGACCCGGACGTGTCGCGCCTGCGCGATCAGACCCATACGTTGGCCGAACTGCTCAACGACCGGACGCCGGACTGGCGGCCGCCGGGGCTGTCGGGGAAGGCCATCGTCCAGACCCACTGCCACCAGCACGCGATCCTGGGCACCGACGCCGACGCGGCGGTCCTGGCCCGCATCGGCGTCGACGCTCGGTTCCTCGACTCCGGCTGCTGCGGGCTGGCCGGCAACTTCGGCTTCGAACAGGGCCATTACGAGGTCTCCGAGGCGTGCGCCGAACGCGTCCTGCTGCCCGCGGTGAGGGACGCTCCCGCGGAGACGGTGGTGCTCGCCGACGGTTTCAGCTGCCGTACCCAGATCGCTCAGGGAAACGCCAACGGGCGCGAGGCCATGCACCTCGCCGAGCTGCTCCGCGCGGGTCTCGAGCACGCTTCACCCACGCCGCGACCCGAGCGTTGGTGGGCCCGCCGTCCCCAGCCGCCGTCCCGTCGCGCGCGTCTCGGCGCGCTCGCGGCCGTCGCCGGCGGGCTGGTCGGGGTCGGCGGAATGGTGGCCTACGCCGCCACGCGAAGACCAACCCGCCGGAGATAGCCCCATGCAGCTGACCGCGCGGGCCTACACGATTCCGACCGACGCGCCCGAGGGCGACGGTACGATCGCCTGGTCCAGCACCACCATGGTCCTGGCCGAAGCCAGCGCCGACGGCATCACCGGCATCGGCTGGACCTACGGCCCGGCCGCCGTTGCATCGATCATCACCGACCTGCTCGCCCCCGTCGTGCAGGAGATCGACCCCGATGACACACCGGCGGCCTGGCTGGCGATGCAGCAACAACTGCGCAACGCGGGCCGGCCCGGCGTCGCCGGCCTCGCCCTTTCGGCCGCCGACAACGCCATCTGGGACCTCAAGGCCCGTCATCACGGCATGCCGCTGGCCCGGCTGCTCGGCGCCGTCCGCCACCAGGTCCCGGTGTACGGCAGCGGCGGATTCACCACCTACGACGACCAGCAGCAGCATCGCCAGCTGGTTGGTTGGGTGGAGCAGGGCATCCCCCGCGTCAAGATGAAGATCGCCGAGTCCTGGGGGAGCGACGAGGCGCGGGACCTGGCCCGGATGGCCGCCGCGCGCAAGACGATCGGGGACGCCACCGAACTGTACGTCGACGCCAACGGCGGCTATCACCGCAAGCAGGCCATCCGCATGATGCGCGCGGCCGCCGACCTCGACGTGCGCTGGTTCGAGGAGCCGGTCAGCTCCGACGACCTCGAGGGGCTCGGCATTGTCCGCGACCAGGTGCCCGCGGACGTTGCGGCCGGCGAGTACGGCTACGACCTGGCCTACTTCCAGCGCATGGCCGGCTACGTCGACTGCCTCCAGATCGACGTGACCCGGTGTGGCGGGATCAGTGACTTCCTCCGCGCCGCCGCGACCGCGGCCGCAAGTGGACTCGACGTCTCGGCGCACGGTGCCCCCCACCAGGTCCTCCCCGTGGCCGCCGCCGTGCCGAACCTCCGGCACATCGAATGGTTTCACGACCACGTACGGATCGAGACGATGTTCCTCGACGGCGCGGTCTCGGCCGCCGGGGGCACCGCTCCGGTCAACCGGGTCGATCCGGGAATCGGACTGACCTTCCGGGCGGCCTCGGCTGAACCATACCGAGTTCTATAAAGAGACAGATCGACGTATGCCAAGGGAGGACGTATGAGCCGGCACCAGCAGCCGCGCGTCGCGGTCGTCACCGGCGCCAGTGGCGGCGTCGGTCGGGCCACCGTTCGGAGGCTGGCCCGGAGCGGATGGCGGATTGCGCTCCTCGCGCGCGGCTCGACCGGACTCGCGGCGGCGGCGGAGGAGGTCCGGGCGGCCGGTGGCGTCGCGCTACCGATCCAGACGGACGTCGCCGACTACCGTCAGGTCGAGGCGGCCGCCGCCCGAGCCGCGGCCGAGCTTGGCCCCATCGACTTGTGGGTCAACAACGCCTTCACGACCGTGTTCGCCCCGTTCACCGAGATCACGCCGGAGGAGTACCGCCGGGCCACCGAGGTGACCTATCTGGGCTATGTGTACGGCACGATGGCGGCGCTACACCAGATGCTGCCACGCGACCACGGCACGATCGTCCAGGTGGGGTCGGCTCTGGCGTACCGTTCGATTCCCCTGCAATCGGTCTACTGCGGAGCCAAGCACGCCATCGTCGGGTTCACGGAATCCCTCCGGTGCGAGCTGCTCCACAGTGGAACCCGTGTCCGCGTGACGATGGTGCACCTGCCCGGCCTCAACACACCGCAGTTCGACTGGGTCCTGTCCCGGCTCCGTCGGCACCCCCGGCCCGTTCCTCCCGTGTACCAGCCCGAGCTGGCGGCCCGAGCCATCGTGCGCGCGGCCCGCAAGCCCAAGCGGAGAGAGTACTGGGTGGGCGGAATGACGGTGGCGACGATCGTCGGCAACCGGATCATCCCGGCGTTGCTGGACCGGTACCTGGCCCGCACCGGCTTCTCATCGCAGCAGACGGACGAGCCGACCAGCCGGGTGCGCCCGGCCAACCTGTGGCAACCGGCGGACAGCGCGGCTGGCCACGACTTCGGCGCGCACGGGTCGTTCGACACCGAGTCCCACCGCCACAGTGTCCAGGAGTGGCTGTCCGAGCACCGGACAGCGGTGGCCGCCGGCACGCTCGTCGCGGGCGCGGCCGCGGCGGCGACCAGAGCCGCCCGCCGGCACCGGTAGCGATGGTTGGCGTGCGGATGACCTCCTAAGTGGACAATTCGAGGGCGGTCTCCACGAGTGCGGCGTGCACGAAGGCCTGCGGCAGGTTGCCTCGGAGTTGTCGCTGCCGCACGTCGTACTCCTCGCTGAACAGTCCCGGTGGGCCGCACGCGGCCCGGTTGCGTTCGAACCAGCGGGCCGCCTCCCGTCGTTCGCCGAGGTGATGCGCGGATCGCGCGGCCAGGAACCCGCAGAGCAGGAAGGCGCCCTCGGCCTCGCCCAAGGGCCTGCGGTCCGGCCGAAACCGGTGGATGTAGCCGTCGCGACCGAGCTCGGCCAGCACGGCCCGATACGTGGCCACGCTCCGCGGGTCGCGGAGCGGCACGGCGCCCCGCAGGGCCGGGAGCAACAGCGCCGCGTCCACTCGACGGTCATCGATGGCCCGCTGCCAGCGCCCGCTGGGGTGGCACTGGTGGGCCGTCGCCTCGGCCAGCAGCTGCCGGGCCAGGTCCCTCCACCGTCGACCCAGTCGTCGCGGCGCGACAGCGGCGGCCGCCCGCAGTCCGGCTACGCACATGAGGCGCGAGTGGGTCCAGCGCCGGGGCCTCAGCTCCCAGATGCCCGAGTCGGCGTCTTCCCATCGGTTGGCGATGACGTCCGCGGCCAGCTCGAGGGCCGCCGCGCCCGAGCTGTCCAGGCCACCGCGGCGGCCGACCTCGGCCAGCAGCAGCATGATCTCGCCCATGGTGTCGAGCTGGAACTGGCGGCCGGCCTTGTTGCCCGCCCGAGGCCGGCCGCCGGGATATCCGGTGAGGAACGGCAGGTCCTGCTCGGCCGGTACCGGGCCACCCGTTGTGGTGTAGACCGGCGCTGTCCGGGGGCCGTCGGCCAACAGGCGCGCCGTGACGAACCGCAGCGAGGCGTCAAGAAGGTCCTCAATTCCTGCGGCGGCCGCGGCCAACCCGATGTAGCACTGGTCCCGTATCCACGCGTAGCGGTAGTCGTAGCTGCGACCGGCCTCCGCACGCTCCGGGAGGCCCATCGTCGCAGCAGCGACCGTGCCACCACCAGGGACCGTCATCCCATGCAGCACCGCGTTGGCGTGCCGGACGTCCCCGGCGGCGAGGACGTTACCCGGGTCGGGTGCGGCCGAGGTCCAGTACCGTACTGTTCGACGCCAGGCTCGTTCCGGATCCGGCGGCGGGCCGGCCAGTGGAAGTGTTCCGATCTCCAGCACCAGGTCATGGATCCGCCCGGCAGGCACCACCAGCTCCAGGAACAGTGCCCCGTCCCGACCGACCCGGGCGGCGGCCGCGCCGGTCCACCGCAGCGTGAGCGCTCCCGTGCGCCCGATCCATGACCCGTCCGGCTGCCGACGCAGGTCCCGCAACGGCTCACGGCCGAAGCGCGCCATGGGCTGCAGGACCACACGGACGTGGGCGTTGCCACGCACGGGCATGATCCGGCGCAGCAGCACCGCTCGGGAGGGATCGGAGGGACAGGCGAGCGCCTCCCGGCACTCGATGATGGAGTCCGTCGTCACCCACCGGCTGTGCCACACAAGGCTTCCCGCCTCGTACGACCCGCCCCAGACGTGGTGCGGATCGGTCGGACTGACCACGTAGCAGCCTCGGCCACCGACCAGCGCGCTGAACACCGCCTCGTCGTTCCACTGTGGAATGCACAGCCAGGCGACATCACCGTGCGGCCCGAGCAACGCACCACGGTGGCCGTCGGCGATGAATGCGTACTCCCGCAGCACGTGCGGCGCTTCCGTCGCAACGTCCGTGTGCCTTTCGGCCGACACCCCCGTGATCCTCTCGAACTCTGCCCAGCCGACTGGCTACGTTCAGAAAACCGCACCCACGAGTGACCCCGGCCGGCAACGACCGACATTTGCCCGCCGGCGGCCAACCGCGGGGCGAGCCGTCCGCCGGCCGGCCGGCCCGGCGACGAGGGTCAACCTGAGGATGACGGATGCGCCGCCGGCCTGCCTGATCGCGGGGGAAGCACCGGAATGAGCCGCGCTCAGTGGCCGATGACGGCCGGTAGTCTCGCGTGAAGGGCGCCGTCACGTCGGCGTGCCACTGGTCCGCGCTAGGGGGAGCGTGGTGAATCGTCCAAGGCGCACGGCGTCGCCGGGCGACCCGTCGGTCCACCCGCCGGCGATGGGCGACCGGGCCCCTCCGGCCCTGGTGGTTGCGGCGCTCGGGGTGGTCTTCGGGGACATCGGCACGAGCCCCATCTACACCTACCGGACGGTGTTCAACCCGGGAGCCCCGCACCCGGTTCCGGTGACGGCCGAGAATGTCTACGGCATCGTCTCGCTGGTGTTCTGGTCGGTGATCGTCATCGTGATGATCACCTATGTGTTGCTGGCCATGCGGGCCGACCACGACGGTGAGGGTGGCCTGCTCGCGCTGCTCAGCCAGGTACGGCGGTGGGGCGCCCGAGCAGGCGGAATGGTTATCGCCGCGCTGACCGGGTTGGGCGTGCTCGGTGCGGCGCTGTTCCTCGGCGACAGCCTGATCACGCCGGCCATCTCGGTGCTGGCCGCGGTCGAGGGTGTGGAGGTCATCGAGCCGTCCCTCGCGCGACTCGTGGTGCCGGTCACGGCGGTGATCATCGTCGCGCTGTTCACGCTGCAGCATCGGGGGACCGGGACGGTCGGGCGCTTGTTCGGTCCCGTGATGGTCGTCTGGTTCGTGACCATCGGCGCCGTCGGCGCGCGGAGTATCGCCGAGAATCCCGGCGTTCTTCGGGCGCTGTCGCCGAGCTACGCCATCGGTTTCCTGGTGAATCACGTCGAAGTCGCCTTCTTCGCGCTCGCCGCGGTCGTGCTCGCAGTCACGGGGGCGGAGGCGCTCTACGCGGACATGGGACACTTCGGTCGGCGCGCGATCACCCGGGCCTGGCTCTTTCTCGTCTTCCCGGCCTGCATCGCCAGTTACCTGGGTCAGGGCGCGCTGATCCTTCACGAGCCGAGCCGCGCGAGCAGCCCATTCTTCCTGCTCGCGCCCGACTGGGGGCGGGCCCCGCTCGTCGTGCTGGCCACGGCCGCCACCGTGATCGCCTCCCAGGCCGTCATCAGCGGCACGTACTCGGTTGCGGCGCAGGCCGCCCAGCTCGGTTACCTTCCCAGACTGAACCTGACCCACACCTCGGAGTCCCGGATCGGCCAGATCTACATACCGTCGGTCAACTGGCTGCTCATGGTCGCGGTGCTCGGCCTCGTCTTCGCTTTCCGTACTTCGACGGGGCTCGCGTACGCCTTCGGTATGGCCGTCACCGGCACGATCACCATCACCACGCTGCTGTTCTTCGCCGTCGCGCGGCTGCGGTGGCGGACGTCGCTGTGGCTTCTCGGAGTCGGGGCGACTCCGCTGCTGCTGGTCGACCTGCTCTTCTTCTCGGCCAACCTGACCAAGCTGCCCCAAGGCGCGTGGATCCCCATCGGGGTGGCGGTCATCGCATTCACCATCATGATGACCTGGCGGCGGGGGCAGGCGATCGTCACGGCCGAGCGCCGTCGGCGGGAAGGGTCCCTGGGGGACTTCATCGCCCGGCTGCGCCGCGAGCCAGTGGGAATCGTCGATGGCACGGCCATCTACCTCAACCAGGGTAAGGAGACCGCGCCGTTGGCTTTGCGTACCAACGTCGGCCATCAGCACGTCCGACACCAGCGCCTGGTGATCGTCTCGGTGGAGGCCGAACCGGTGCCGCGCGTGCAGAAAGACCAGGCCGTCGCGGTCGACGATCTCGGCCCGGCCGACGACGGGATCGTCCACGTCACCCTCCGGACCGGCTACAGGGACGAGCCGAACCTGCCCGTGATGCTGAGCCGACTCGATCCGGCGATCACCGGAGGTCCCGCTGCCCTGGATCGGGCAACGTACTTCATCTCCCACGTCGAGCTGGAACGGACCGCGGCATCGACGATGGCTCGCTGGCGGAAGCGGCTGTTCATCGCGACGTCCAAGGCGACGGCCGATCCCACCGACCACTACCACCTGCCGCCGGACCGCACGGTGATCGTAGGGGCACGGATCGGTGTCTAGGCCTGTCGGACAGCCCCACCCATGACGTTCGCGGGCGCGAACACACTCCCCGCGACGCGAATCTCGTCTAGCGTGGTGACTGCGCGTCCTGGAGACCTCGCTGCCGAAGGGAAAACCGGATGCAGGGTGCGGCCGTGCCTGGCACGCTCACCCGCCGCGAAGAGGCGGCTGAGCTCGGAGTGTTCCTGCTGCTCATCCTGCCGACGCTGGTGTTGTCATTCGTCGATACTGGTGCGAGCGCCGTCTCCTTTCCGCTGGTCGCCTCCGCCACGATCGCGCGAGACGTCGGCCTGGTCGCCCTGATCCTCCTGCTGATAGCGCGGGACCGACAGCCGGTCGCGGCCATCGGGTGGGTGCGTCGCCACATCGGGCGGGACATCCTGATCGGTCTCGCCCTGTCAGTCCTGCTCGTCATCGGCGCTCAGGTGCTGGAAGCGGTGCTCCGGGCCGCGGGTCTGTCCTCGCCCTCGTCCGCCCCGGGCCTGGCGCCGAGCGGTCTGGGCGAGGTCATTCTCGCCGTGGTGCTCGTCGTTGTGGTGGCGGTGGCCGAGGAGACCATCTTCCGCGGGTACCTGATCCTGCGCTTTGCCGGTGTGTTTCGCAGCCGCCTCTCGGCGGTTGTCGCGTCGTCGCTCATCTTCGCGATCGGCCACGGCTACGAGGGTGGGGCGGCGGTCGTCACCATCGGGCTGACCGGTCTCGTCTTCGCCATCGTCTACATCTGGCGCCAGAGCCTCGTCGCCCCGGTCGTCATGCACCTGGTGTTCAACCTTCTCGCGATCGTGGTCGCCCCGCTGCTGTCTTCCTAACGGATCGTGGGAGTGAGCAGCCCGGCGACCGCGGTCACCCGTGGCTGAACCGATGGGCGCGGCGGCGCAGCTGCCGGACACCAGCCGCCAGAAGCGGGACCACGGTCGGTGTCGGCCCGCCGCGGAAGAAGACCCGCTTGCCTATCTCGATCAGCAGCAGATACGCGACCACCAGGACCGCGAGCGTGACGTACAGCGCGGTGGACACCGGCGCAAAGCCGAGGGTCGGACCGAGGGGCGTTGCCGGCAGGGTCGCGCCGACCGCGACGACGATCACGGCGGTTGCTATCAGTGCGAGGCTGGGTGTGCTGCGCCAGAACGGACTACGCCGGGTGCGGATGGCGAAGATGACCAGAGTCTGAGTGGCCAGTGACTCGACGAACCAGCCCGATCGGAACAGGTCCGGACCGGCGTGGAACACCCAGAGGAGGATGGCGAACGTTGCGAAATCGAACAGGGAGCTGAGCGGTCCAAAGTAGAGCATGAACCGGCGGATGAACCGGATGTCCCAGTGTGCGGGTCTGCGCAGTTGTTCGTCGTCGACGTGATCGGTCGGAATGGTGAGCTGGCTGGTGTCGTAGAGCAGGTTGTTGAGAAGGATCTGCGACGGCAGCATCGGGAGGAAGGGCAGGAACAGGGACGCACCCGCAGCGGAGAACATGTTGCCGAAGTTGCTGGACGTGCCCATGAGGACGTACTTGACGGTGTTGGCGAAGACGCGCCGGCCACCGACCACACCATTGGCGAGCACGTTGAGGTCCTTCTCCAACAGAATGACGTCGGCCGCGTCCTTGGCGACGTCCACGGCGGAATCGACGGAGATCCCCACGTCGGCCGCGTGCAGCCCGAGCGCGTCGTTGACGCCGTCACCGAGGAACGCCACCGCACGGCCGGAGCGCCGGTGCACGGTGACGAGACGGGCCTTTTGCTCGGGGCTGACCCGGGCGAAGACGGTGGTCGAACCGATGGCGGCCGCCAAGTCGCGGTCGTCCATCCGGTCGATGTCAACGCCGGTCAACGGGGAGGCGTTGGCCAGGCCGAGGTCCTGGCAGAGTTTCCTGGCGACGACCGGATTGTCGCCGGTGACAATTTTGACCGAGATACCCAGGTCGGCCAGCCGGCGCAGCGCCGCCTTCGCCGCTGGTTTGGGCGGGTCGAGGAAGACCAGCAGGCCCGCCAACTGCAGGTCGCGCTCGTCGTCGACGGTCAATCTGTCCACGCCGGGGGCAGCGCGGACCGCGACGGCGATCACTCGGTTCCCGGCCGCGAACTCGGTGTCGAGCGCCTCTCGCGCGTGGTCGGGCACGTCGGCGCAGCGCGCCAGCACCGCCTCGGGCGCGCCTTTCGTGACCACGATCTGGTCACCGACGGCTGGCCGGACCAGGACGGACATCAGGCGACGCTCATGGTCGAACGGCACGGTTGCGACGGTGACGTCGTGCTTGCCCGCGTCGCGGGCCCCGGCGGTGGCGGGCGACTGCCACAGCGCGTCGTCGAGCGGGTTACCGCGGTCGGCGTGCTCGCCGCCGGCGCTGCACAGCAGGCTCCACCGCAGCACATCCGGTTCACTCCAGCGGCCGAGCGGGACGGCCCGGACGAAGCTGATGCTCCCCTCAGTCAGGGTTCCGGTCTTGTCGGTGAACAACGTGTCCACGTTGCCCAGGTCTTCGATGCAGACCAGGCGTTTCACGAGAACCCGCTGGTGGGCCAGCTGACGAGACCCGACCGCCAGGCTCGTCGATACGATGGCCGGCAGCAGTTGCGGGGTGATCCCGACGGCGATCGCGAGACTGAACAGCGCGGCCTCCAGGATCGGTCGGTGCAGTAGCACGTTGATCGCAAAGACGGCGGTGGTCAGGGTGCCGCCGATGTAGACGAGCAGGAGGGAGAACCGGCGCAGTCCGGCCTGGAACGCGGTCTCGGTCTGGGCAGCACCCAGCCCGGCCGCCACCCGCCCGAACGCCGTCTCGGGCCCGCTGGCGACCACCACGCCGCGTCCGGTGCCGGCATGAACCACGGTGCCCATGAGCGCGGCATCGGTAAGCTCGGCCAGTGTGGCGGTGCCGGCGACCGGTGCCGGATCCTTGTCGACCGACTGCGACTCGCCGGTCAGGACCGACTCGTCGCAGGACAAGCCATCGCAGGCCAGCAGCCGCAGGTCGGCTGGGACCACGTCGCCGCCCCGCAACTCGACGACATCTCCGGGAACCAGCTGCTCGACGTCCACATTGACCGTTTCGCCGTCGCGCACAACCCGGGCGGTGTGGCGGACGCGGGAGTGCAGCGCCTGCGCCGCCCGCTCGGCCCGAAACTCGTTGATGAAGCCGAGCCCGACCGACAGTCCGACGATGACGGCGATGATCACCGCGTCGCCGTGCTCGCCGACAAAGACCGACGCCAGCGCCGCGGCGAGCAGGAGCCCCAGCAGAGGCGAACGGACCTGGTGCCACAGCACCGGCAGCGCTCGGGCCCGGTGCGACCGAACGGCGTTGGGGCCAGCGGCCGCCAACCGACGGTGGGCCTCGGCCGTGCTCAGACCCGTCGGGGTCGCGCCCAGTTGCGCCAGAACATCGTCAGCGGGCCGAGCCGCGGCGGCGGTCACCCGCAAGGTCTGTGGGCCGACCTCCCCGATCCTCGTCCCGCCCC
>JADGGF010000493.1 GCA_019690055.1 Micromonosporaceae bacterium | reverse complement strand
GCGCCCGCCCTGTGCCGCCGAGTCCGGGGCGTTCATGAGTCCCGTTCCGTGGGTGCGCGTGTTCCGCCACCCCTACGCCGACATTCCCCAGGCGGCGTCCACGCATGGACGCCTGCGGCCGACCACGGTGAAGGTGCCCGAGTACTCCACCTTCGCCATCCCGTTCCGCTGGATGCTGCGGGAGAGCGCCGAGGAGATCCAGAACCGGGTGGCGACCCCGCTGGCCCCGGACGAGGAGCCGCCCTTCGCCACCCCGTGGGTCTTCGGCGCCGAGCGGCAGCGGGACCTGCTGCGCGCCTGCTTCGAATACATCGATGAGGGACGCTCGCTCGTCGTGTTCTACACGAAGTCGGGGCATCCGCTCGGCGATGGCATCAATCGGCTAATCGTGGGGGTAGGGCGCATCGACGCGCTCGGGCCGCTCCTGGAGTACGACACGTCCGACGGCGGGCCGACCTACCCTATGTGGGAGCGGCCCATCAGTCATTCGATCCGCCCCGACGGGGCTGCCGGCTTCCTGCTGCCCTACCACGACTACCTCCGGCCCACCGGCGACCCGGCTCAGGACGCCCGCCATCGCGAACTTCTCACCGAGATCATGGTCGTCCCCGAGGAGTCCGACCTGGCGAGCTTCTCCTACGGCAGCGAGGTGGTCGGGCCGGACACCCTGCTGACGGTCCTCGAGCGCTCGCTCGCCGCAGTGCGGGCGATCCGTTCGCACGGCGTCGCCCCGGGCCCATGGGAAGATCGCGAAAACTGGATCAATGAACGCATCGCCGAGGCGTGGCGCGAGCGGGGCGCGTTCCCCGGTGCGGGGGCGGTGCTCGAGGCCCTGGGGCTGCGGCTGGCGACATCGTTGTTGCTGGACCTCTGGCGGGACCGCGCACTGCGGCCGACCGAGAGCCCGTGGCCCCTGCTCGACGCACTGCTGAGTGGCCGGCACGCCGCTCCCCGCCCCGAGTACGAGGCCGACCTGGCCGCGTTCCGGCGGACGTGGACGTCCCTGCCCGAGCAGCGGCGCGCCTTCGTCGAACTGATGAGCCGTTTCGCCCTGACCACCGCCGCGGCCAAACGTTGGCTCGACCCCGGGCTGCGGGCCAAGGCCACGGATCGATCGATCTCGGACGCCGACATCATGGCCAATCCCTACCTGGTGGCCGAGGCGGACCTGGGCGACTGGAACGACCCACCGGTTTCGCTCATCACGATCGATCGGGGCCTCCTGCCCGACGACACCGTTCGGGTCGCCGCACCCGTTCCGGAACCCGCCCGCGTGGCCTCACCCGGCGATCCCCGACGGGTCGAGGCCGCCCTCGCCGACGTGCTGCGCCGGGCCGCCGACAAGGGCGACTCCCTGTTGAGCGTCACCGAGACGCTCGACGGCGTGGCCGACCTGAAGCTGACGCCGGCACTCCCGGTCACCGTCGACTGGATTAACGCCCACGTCGACGATGCCCACCGCACGCTGCGTCTGGTGGACGTCCCAACTGGTCGCTGTCTCCAGTTGGCCAGCCTGCGCGAGCGTGGCGAGTTCCTGGCCAGAACGCTCCGCGCCCGGGCGGCGAAGCGACTGCCGAGCCTCGGCGAGAACTGGGCGAGCCTGCTCCGGGACGCGATTGAGGAATTTGACGAGACCGACGAACGGCACACGCGGGCATTGGCGGAACAGGCGGAGGCCCTGGAGACCCTGACCACCCACAAGCTGGCCGTGCTCGTGGGCGCGGCCGGCACCGGCAAGACGAGCGTCATCCGGGCGCTCCTGGCCTCGACGAAGCTCAACACCGACGGGGTTCTGCTGCTCGCGCCGACCGGGAAGGCCACCGTGCGGCTCGCGCAGAAGGCCGGCCAGAACGCCCTCAACCTCGCCCAGTTCCTCTACCGCCTCAAGCGCTACGACGGTCTGCGGCAGCGGGTCCGGTTCGAGGGCGAGGTGCGGCGCGACGAACGTACGGTAATCGTCGATGAGTGCTCGATGCTCACCGAGGACCACCTGGTTGCCCTTCTCAAGGCGCTGGATCTCGGTCACGTGCAGCGGCTCATCCTCGTCGGCGACCCGAACCAGTTGCCGCCCATCGGCGTGGGACGCCCGTTCGCGGATCTCGTCGCTCACCTGGCCAGCACCGGCGCCAGCGCGCTGGCCCGGCTCACCGAGGAGCTGCGCACCACCGCCAGCGGACCATCCGACATCCTGCGGCTCGCCTCCCTCTACACCGACCAGACGCCCCGGGTCGACGCCGATGCCGTCCTCGCCGAGCTCGCGGCTAGCGCGGGCACGGCGGGCGCGACCGGCACGACTGGCGCGATGTCGCGCGGGGCGGGCGGTCCGGATTCGGACGTACGGCTGGTCTTCTGGCGGACCCCGCGCGAACTCCACGACGCCCTGCTGACCGAGATGGCGCACGCGCTCGGCATGAGCGGGCCGCGCGACGTCGAGGGATTCAACAATGCCTTGGGTTTGATCAATCAGACGATGGTGCCGTACGCCGACCACTCCGGCGCCGAGCGGTTCCAGGTTCTCTCCCCCGTGCGGATGCAGCCGTGGGGCACGTACGAGCTCAACCGGTTCCTGCAGGGTGTGCTCCGGGCCGACGAGCTCGCGCGCTCGCGCGCGCCGGGCGGACACAGCTACGGCCCGGAGGAGATCGTCATCCGGGACAAGGTCATGCTCGTGCGCAACGGCACCTACGACGCCTGGGACTGGCGATCGAAATCCAAGGTCAGGGACTACCTGGCCAACGGGGAGGTTGGCCTGGTCGCCAGCGTGCAGTCGCCCTGGTTCAAGGTCGCCTTCGCCAATCGGGAATACATCCACGTCTCGTTCCGCAAGGTCTCGGCGGCTGCGGAGCGGGCCGACCTGGAGCTCGCGTACGCGCTGACGGTGCACAAGGCGCAGGGCAGCGAGTTCGAGATCGTGTTCGTCGTCGTGCCGGCCGAGACTCCGTTGTTGTCGCGCGAGCTGCTCTACACCGCCATCACCCGGGCGCGGCGACGCCTCGTGCTCCTCGTGCAGGGCGATGACGTGGCCTCGCTGCGAGAGCTGTCGCGGCCCGAGAAAAGCGAGACGGCCCGGCGCAGCACGAATTTGTTCGGCGTCGGCGCCCGCACCGGCGCGGGCCACGCCGAGCACCTGGTGCACCGGACCGCCCGGGGTGAGCTGGTGCGGTCCAAGAGCGAGCTGGTCATCGCCAACCTGCTGCACGCCGCCGGCATCGAGTACCACTACGAACGTCCGCTCACCGGTCCCATGCTGCCCGGCACGGTCCACCCTGACTTCACCATCATCGATGCAGCCGGCGACCCGATCATCTGGGAGCACCTCGGCATGCTCGACCAGCCCGGTTACCGCGCCAGTTGGGAACGGCGCCGCGACTGGTACCAAGCCAATGGCTTCGTCATCGGCCAGAACCTGTTCATCTCCGAGGAGCCCGGCGGGGTGCTGGATTCGGCGGCCCTCGCCGCCCAGGTCGAGACGATTCGCGCCCTGGTGTGAGCAGGCCCGGCAACTCGCCGCGCATCGAGGGCTCGACACGCGAGGTGCCCGGTCGCCGCGCCACTCACCGCGGCCGGGCCTAGGGGGCTGGTGTCTTTCGCGGCGCGTCGGTCCCGCTGATGTGTGTCGCTCGGGTCGAGAATCGCATGGTTGTGGTTTTTGATCTGGAGGTGTGTC
>JADGGF010000492.1 GCA_019690055.1 Micromonosporaceae bacterium | reverse complement strand
CCTCCAGCCCCAGGTAGGGGGTCGCCCGCACGCGGGGCCGGGGCCCGGGGGGCCGCCGGACGCGCCGCAGCGCCTCGACCCAGGCGGCGACGGTGGTCGGGTCGTCGACTCCGCACGCGGCGAGCACGCGGGTGAGGGCGTCCGCGTTCGGCAGGTGCTTACCGCTGAAGTAGTCGCCCACCGTCTGAAATGGAATTTTCGCCGCCGCGCCCACGTCCCGTACGGTCAGGCCCGACCGCGCCCGCAGCGCGGCCAGCGCTCGGGCGAACTCCTCCTTGGTCGAAATGCTGAGCGGATCGGATTCCTCGTCGACAGTCATAGCGCCGCCGTGCTCCGGACTTCTGGTGCGGACATGGGCGGCATGAGTATGCGTGCCCGGACGTGGTGGTCAATGTCGGCAACGCGACGCACGCCGAGCGCGGAACCGGGTCTGTCGCCACAGCCGAGCAGGATCGAAGGATGCACGCCGAGCGAAATCTTTCGTCGCCGCAGCGCCAAGCGTACGGTCGGGGCACCCTCAGGTGGGCAAAGCGGACGCGGGTCGGCCTCACCGCGTCCGCGCGCGTAATTCCTTCGATTTGTCGCGACGATCCGAATGATCCGGGCGGGATCGCCCGCTGGCCGCCTACCCGCACCGTGGTGTGGGCACGACCGTCCCGGCACGACGTCTGCCGATCCGTGGGCCCGCCATGACCGAGGCCTGGTCTGCCAACCGGGCGGGTGATCTTCGCTCGGGCGTGGCGAGCGATCAGGCGAACTTCGCCCCGGGCCGGGGCGGCAGCGGCGAAGGTAAGGAGGGGGAAGTGCTCGCAGATTCCGCTTTGGCACGCTGCGGAATGGGCGATCGGAGGTCGTGGTGGGCAGGCTGCTCGATCCTCTCCCCGGGCGGCTGCGGACCATGCTGGTCTACGCCATCGCGTTTCTGATCTTCGCCGCCGCCGGATACGTCCTCTTCAGGGTCCTGGCCACGGTGGCGTCGCTCGCGCTCGCCGTCGCCGCCGCGCTCCTGCTCGCCGCGCTCCTGGCGCCCCTGGTGGATCTCCTGATCCGGGTCCGCGTCCCCCGCGGCCTGGCGGCCTTCCTGGTGGTGCTCGCGCTCGTCGCGGTCCTCGGCTTCATCGGGACGCTGTTCACGGTCGGCTTCGCGCGCGAACTGGACTCCCTCAGATCCGACATCGCCGGCGCCATCGAAGATTTCCGGCAATGGCTCGTGACGGGGCCGCTCCCCGTCGACGAGGCCCAGGTTGACCGGATCACGGCCGAGGTCAGCGACCAGCTTCGGCGTATCGGTCCACAGTTGACCCGGGGCGCCGCGAACGTCATCGAGGCCGTCGCCCTGGTCCTGTTGACCCTCGTGCTCCTGTTCTTTCTCCTCCGCGACGGCCGGGCGATGACGCGGTGGCTGCTGGGTGGCCTGCGGGAGCACCATCGGGAATGCGGCGAGCGCGCCGCCCTGGCGGGGTGGCGGGCCCTGCAGTCGTACGTTCGCGGCAGCGCGATCATCGCCGCCGTCGATGCCGCGGGTATCGGCATCGGCCTGGTGATCCTCGGCGTTCCCCTGGCGGTGCCGCTGACGTTGATTACATTCGTTGCCTCGTTCGTTCCCCTGGTCGGGGCGACCGTTGCCGGCGCTCTCGCCGTGCTCGTCGCCCTGGCCACCAAGGGCCCGCTGACGGCCGTGCTGGTCCTCGTGGTGGTCCTGCTGGTGCAGAACCTCGAAGGAAACCTGCTCGAACCGCTCGTGCTGGGTCGCGCCGTCCGCCTGCACCCGGCCGTCATCCTGCTGGCCGTTGCCGCCGGCGCCCTCGTCGCCGGTGTGGGCGGAGCGCTGCTGGCCACTCCGCTGACCGCCATGACGCATCGGGTCATCGGCGTGTTGCGGGACTGTCCGGGTCAGCCACCGTCCGCCGGCGCCCCGGACGTTGCCGACCGTCCGCCGCCGACGGATGCCTGACCTCGTTGCGCGGCCACACGAGCCTCGCCCGGTCGCGACCCGGCCAGCGCAGCGCCGGCCAGCCGGCGGCACTTGTCGAGGGTGACCGCGGCGAGCGACTCGCGCACCGCGGCTACCGACCGGGCCGCCATGGAGAGGCTGGTGACGCCGAGCCCGACGAGCACCGGCGCGAGCGCCGGATCGGCCGCCGCCTCACCGCACACTCCGACGGGCTTGCCCAGCGCCCGGCCCGCCTCGCCGCAGGCGGCGACCAGCGACAGCAGCGCCGGCTGCCACGGATCGAGCAGGTCGGCCAGCTCGCCGCACATGCGGTCGGCCGCGAAGGTGTACTGGCTGAGGTCGTTGGTGCCGATGCTGATGAAGTCCACTTCGGACAGAATCGCCCGGGCGGACAGCGCGGCGGCGGGAATCTCGACCATGACGCCCACAGTGGACAGACCCGCGTCACGGCACTGGCGGGCGAACTCGCGCGCCTCGGTGGCGGTCGCCACCATCGGGGCCATCACCCACGGCTGGGCGCCGGTGGCGCGGGCCGCGGCCGCGATCGCCGCGAGCTGGGCGCGGAGCACCTCGGGATGCCGCCGGGCGAGCCGCAGCCCCCGGATGCCCAGGGCCGGGTTGGGTTCGGAGGGCTGGTTGAGGAACGGAATCGGCTTGTCGGCCCCGGCGTCGAGCGTCCGGACGACGACCCGACGGCCGCCGGCTGCCTCGAACACCGCAGCGTAGGCCGCGATCTGCTCGTCATGGCTGGGTGTGACGGAACGGTTCAGGAACAGCAGCTCGGTGCGGAACAGGCCGACACCCTCCACATCGGAGGTGAGGTCGGCCGCCGAGCCGACGTTGGCCAGCAGGGCCACCGGGTGCCCGTCCGCGGTGCGACCGGGCCCCGTCGACTGGGCCAGCCGCTCGCGCCGGGCCGCCTGGGCCTGCTGCTGGGCGTGGATCCACGCCGGATCGGGGTTGACGCGGACCTGCCCGGTCCCGCCGTCCACGCCAACCAGCGTGCCGTCCGGCAGGTCGAGAATCCCGGCACAGCGCACCACGGCGGGGATGCCGAGCGCCCGGGCGACGATCGCGGTGTGGCTGGTCGGCCCGCCCTCCTCGGTGACCAGCGCGAGCACCGTGTGCGGGTCGAGCCCGGCGGTGTCCGCTGGCGACAGGTCGCGGGCCGCGAGCACGTACGGGTGACCCGGCGACGGGATGCCGGGCATGCCCCGCCCCAGGCACACGGCCACCGCGCGGTCGCGCAGGTCGTCCAGATCGGCCACGCGCTCGGCGAGGTACCCACCGGCGGCGAGGAACGCCGCCCGGTGCTCGGCGAGCGCGTCGGCGATGGCGTGCGCCGCCGGCAGTCCTCCGACGACCCGGGCGGCCACGGCCTGGTGCAGCACCGGGTCCTCGGCCATCGCCGCCTGGGCCGCCAGGATCTGCGCAACCGTCGGCTCGGTCGCCTCGTCGGCCCGGTGACGCAGGTACGCCGCCACCTGCGCCAGCGCGGCCAGGGCACTGTCCTGGTCGGACGGTCCCGGTACGCCGGGCGGCGGCAGCGTCGGCGCGGGCGCCACCGCGTACACCGGTCCGGCGGCGAAGCCGGAGCACACCCCGATTCCCGCCAGTGTGTCCGCGGCCGGCGTGGCCGAGCCGACTCTGTTGTCCAGAGCCTCGTCCGGCATGACTCAGGCCGCTTTCTCGTCCTCGTCGAGGTTGCGGGCGAGCA
>JADGGF010000491.1 GCA_019690055.1 Micromonosporaceae bacterium | reverse complement strand
GCTTCCACCCGGGCCTGGCGCGGCGGCAGCGCGCGAGCGCCGCCGCCCCGCGACGGGCTGGTCGGCAGTGGGGCTAGGACGACGTACGCGTCGGTCAGGGCGGGGACGAGGGCGGTGTCGGGCACGAACGAGGGCAGCGGCGGAGGCGCGCTGAGGTAAGGGCGCAGCAGCGAGATCAGCTCATACGCCGACGACGGGCGGTCGTCCGGGTCACGGGCCGTCAGCCCGAAGTCGTGGTTCCAGCCGAGGTCAGCCAGCAGTCGGCCCACGGAGTAGAGGTCGCTCCGCCCGTCCGCCTCGCCGTACTCGACCTCGGGCGCCCGATAGGACGATGAGCCGACCGCGACTCCGGGCGGCGTCAGAGTGGACAGCGACTCGTCACCGACCAGTGTGGACACCCCGAAGTCGATGAGCTTGACGACGCCGGCCGGGGTCATGAGCACATTGGACGGCTTGATGTCCCGGTGGATGAGGCCGACCCGGTGGGCGCAGGCCAGGATTGCCGCGAGTTGGACGCCGATGGTCGCGCTCCACGCGTCTGGAAGCGGCGCGACCTCGGCGACCAACTCCTGCAGAGGCCGCCCGTCCACGTACTCCATCGCGATGTAGTCGTCCCCGAGGTCGTAAACGGCGGGTACGCCGGGGTGGTTGAGCCGGGCGGCGAGCCGGGCCTCCCTCTGAAACCGTCGTAGTGCGAGGGGACTGGCGAACCGGAGCTGCTTGAGAGCCACCCGCCGACGCAGCCGCTCGTCGAAGGCCTCGTGTACCGTGCTCATCCCGCCGCGGCCCAGCGGTGGGCCGAGCGTGAAGCGACCGCCGACCGTGATACTCCCGGTCATGGCGTCACCGAGACGGGCAGGAACGGGCTGGGTCGGCCGTGCCAGGTGATGGCCAGGCCGTCGCGGGCGCGGGTGGCGGCGACGAACAGCAGAGACCGTTCCCGCTGACGCTCGCGCTCGTAACGGCGGAGGTCGTTGCGGAGACGTTCGATGTCTGCCCGGGGCACGATGCCGTCGCACACGCCGCCGATGACCATGCGCTGGTACTCCAGCCCCTTGAACCGGTGCATCGTTCCGACGTGGACGCTGTCCGCCCGCTTCGGCCCGTCCGGCCCGATCTCGCACGCGTCGATGCCCGCCGCGCCCAACCGCTGCACAACCGCGGTCACCATGTCGTGGGTCGGCACGCACACGGCCACGGTCGCCCCGGCGCCGACCCATTCCTTCACCTGCCCGACGATGAGTTCCTGCTCATCGGCCCAGGTGGCGGCGCCACGCAGGATGGGCGGTTCACCCCGCAGCAGCGAGCGGTAGCCGGCGAGGGTGTCGCTGCCCCCGTCGAGGTCGTCGTACGTGGTCCCGTCCAGCAGGTTCAGCGCCGTGCCGAGGATCTGGCGCGTGGTCCGGTAGCTCAGCGTCAGGCGGGAGGAACGCCCGCGCACGTTGATGCCGAGGCTGCTCAACGTCACGTAGTTGTCGTAGATGCGCTGATGCGGGTCGCCGACGAGGAAGATGTCGTTCGGCCCTTCTTCGACGAACGCCCGCAGGAGCTTCCAGTGGGCCGCCGCGAGGTCCTGAGCTTCGTCGACGACGACGTGGGCGTAGCGCCGCGGTTTGGAGCGAGCCATCTCCAGCCGGGCTGCGGTCGCGGCGACCTGGCGCCAGGTCCACACGTTGCGTTCGGTCAGCCGCTGCTCGAACCGCTCAGCGAGGTTCCAGATGTGGTCCCGGTCTTCGCGGGTGAGGGCCCGGCCGCGCCCGGCGCGCCGGGCCTGGAAGTACCCTGCGCGGTCTGCGATCGCCTGGCCGAGGATGACGTGGCTCCACTCGTCAGCCAGGAAGTCGGCCGAGAACCGAGTGTCGCCGGCCTCCAGCAGGAACGCCTCCCACTCGCGGGGCACGTCGGAGTCGGGAATGATGCGCCGCCCGCGTCCGATCCCGGCCTCGGAGACCACCTGGCTGGCAAGCCGGTCGATATTGATGATGTCGACGCGCTCGGCTACCTCGGCGCCAGCGAGGGCGAGTAGGCGCGCGCGGAGGTCGGCGGCGAGGTTCCGGTTGAAGGTCGTGAGCAGAATCTTCCGGTCTTCGTGGGGCGGCAGGTGAAGGGCGAGGTGCCGCGCCCGGTGGAGGGCCACGATGGTCTTGCCCGTGCCGGGGCCGCCGCTCACCTTGGCCGGTCCGTTGAAGTGGCGCTCGACGAGAGTGCGCTGGGTGGGGTGGAGGAACACCTGCCACCGCTCGAAGGGCTGCTCGATGACCGCCTGCAGGGCGGCGTCGTCACTCGTGACCGGCGTGGCCGGCCGGGCCAGGGCCGCCGCGAAGTCCTCGGTGTCCACCGGCTCGGGTGACCGTACGGGCGCGGTGACCTGCTCCATCACCTCGTCGAAGCTGCGCCCCTCGTAAAGGGCGAGGAGTACCTCGGCGGTGAGCTGAGGCGCCACCTCGACGAGGGCGAGCAGCTCGTCCTCGGTGGTGACCCGCGCGATCGACGGCAGCAGAGGCTCGGCCACCCCGAGCTCGAGCAGCTGCTCGTCGGTGTACTGGGCGAAGAGCCCGGGCGGAGAGGCGGGTGCGCTCCCCTTCTGGTCGTCCGGCGACGGAGGCAGTAGCCGGCCGACCGCGCTGTCACCGACGACGCCGAGGTCGACGACCTCGATGCCGCCGGTGACGCGGTTGATCCGGTACTCGTACCGGTCGAGGTTGTCGTACACCTCTCGGCGGTGCTTGACGGCCACGACAAGGAAATCGTCGCCCTCGATGTGGAGGAGCAGGGCCCGGTAGTCGTCGGTGATGCGGGCCGACCACAGACGGGAGTCGCCCTTGAGCTGCTTGAGGCGCAGTCCAGGTGCATGGGGGTTCTGCCGGAACTTGTGCAGGAAGTCGTAGAACGCGCCCTTCTCGGTGCGGGAGAGCGCCATGACCTCCTTGTGGGCCCGCTCCAGCACCTGCAGTGTCACCACGCCCATGGCAGTCAGGCCTTTCCGATGTGGAGGAGAAGTTCGTCGATGGTCCATTGGTGCGGGGCACGGGCGTGCCAGCCGGCGGCGGCGAAGGCCCGGTCGCGCTCGTCAACGTGGGATGCGGACAGCCCGTGGTGCTGGCCGAGCACCACGGCCACGCGGGCCTCGGGCCACGCCAGTTCCGCCTGCCAACCGTCGTCGCCAAGTTCGTAGCCGACGGTCGGTAGCGGCGCGCCCCGGGCAGCGAGGCCATGGACCAGCGACTCCAACCCCGACTCCTCGGGGCTGATCAGGTCGAGCACCCGACGCCACCGCGCGTCGGACGGCGGGGCTTGGGCCGCTGGGGCCGGCGACGTGTCGGCGATCGGCTGGCGGCCGAGCCAATCCGCGCTGTCCGGATCGATCGGCTTGAGGCGGTGCGCAAACAGGATCCCGGTGCTGTCGGCGGCCTCCAGTGTCGCCGGGTCGAAGGAGTCCAATGTGGAGTACGCGAGCTGGCCGGCGTCACCGCTGAGGTCGTCGGCGAGAAACTGGATGACGTTGGACCACGCGAGCCAGGCGGCCCATCGCAGCCGGTGCGCGTCCTCGGCGGCCTTGATGGTCTCGATCCGGTCGTCGCAGACGACGAGGCCCGTCCAGCGGGGAGCCGGGCCTCGCTGGTCGACCAGCGCCACGACGGGGCATCCCGCCCCGTCGACGGCCCGCACGAGCGGGGG